>JANNYX010000496.1:0-20146 GCA_031410295.1 Rhodoferax sp. | reverse complement strand
GCTTGTGCATGGGTTGGCATGTTGACGAACTTGATGCCGGTTTCCTTGATGTCATTCACACCGAGTTCGAAACGCAGCATTTGAAACAGCGCGCTTTGTGGGTCGCCGCCCAGCGACACGCCGATGGTCTTGCCCCTGAGATCCTGCATGTTGCGAACGGGTGAATCCTTGCGCGTGGTGATCAGGAAGCGCAGGTGGCCCTCACCCACCACCAGCAGGCTGATCGGCAGGCCCGACGAGAGGCCGCGCGTGATCGGCGTGTTGCCCCACATGCCGATGTCCAGGTTATTGCCCACCATGGCCTCAACCATCGGCAGCGCCGTTGGATATTCGCGCCAGTCCACCGTCAGGTCATAGCCGTACTCGACGGCGCGCTTTTCCAGCAGCTTGTTGTTGATCATGTACTGCGTCATGGGCGAGTTGCCTGCAGCCCAGGGGATGCGGCCGATGGAGACCTTGAGCGCGCGACGTGAACCCTGGGCGTGAATCAACCCCGGCATGCCAAGGGCAGCAGCGCCGGCGAGGGCAGTGCCACCGAGCACCAGTTGGCGGCGGGAAGTGAAAATGTGCTTGTCGGTCATGGTATCTCCTTTTAGGTTTAGGTTTGGGTTTAGGTGTTGATATGGTTTCAAACGACGGGTTCGGGCAGTGCCGGTGCCATGTCGGTCGAACCGCCAATAGCGCGGTAGGCCTCGTCGCGGATCAATCCCCAGATCTCCTCGGCCAGGTGGCCGAAGCGTGGATCGGCGCGAATCGATTCACTGCGTCGTCGCGGCAGGTCGATCTCCAGCACCGCACGCACGCGGCCCGGATGGCTGCTCATGACGACGACACGGTCAGCCAGGAACACGGCCTCCTCGATGTCGTGGGTGATGAAGATCGCGGTCTTGCGCTGCGAGCGTGGTGCCGTCTGGCCCCAGATGCGCAGCAACTCGATCTGTAGGATCAGGCGGGTCTGGGCATCCAGCGCGCCCAAGGGTTCGTCCATCAGCAGCACGTCCGGCCCATTCGCCAATAGGCGCGCCAAGGCGACACGCTGGCGCATGCCACCGGAGAGCTGGTGCGGGTACTTTTTCTCCGCCCCTTTGAGCCCCACCAGGTCGATGAAATGGCGGATCCGCTCCTCGCGCTGCGGCGGCGTGAAGCCATGTCCGGGCGTGCCGTAACGCAAGCCGAAACCGACGTTGTCCTGTGCTGTCTGCCAGGGCATGAGGGCGTAGTCCTGGAACATCACGCCGCGGTCGGCACCGGGGCCAGTGATAGGCACGCCATCCTTCTCGATGCTGCCTGAGCTGGGCCGATCCAGCCCGGCGATCATGTTCAGCACCGTCGACTTGCCGCAGCCGGACGGGCCAACGATGCAAATGAACTCGCCTGCCTCAATGTCCAGCGTCACGTTGTCCACCGCCAGAGTGGTCTGGCCGGTGCGCGGCGCAACAAAGCTTTTGGTCACGCCGGTCAGGCGCAGCTTGTGTGTTGGCGTGGGCATGGACGTTGCGGGTTGGTTCATGTTCAGTGTTTCCAGGGAATAAGCCGCCATTCAGCGGCGCGGAAGATGCGGTCAATCAGAAGGGCCACCAGCCCGACGACGATCATGCAAACGACGATGGCGTTGAGGTCGATGCTGTAGGCGTAGAACACGAACATCATCTGGCCGATGCCACCCGAGCCGCCGCCGCCCGACTTGGCACCGACCGCCAGTTCGGCAGCGATGATGGCTGTCCACGCCACGCCCATGGCCAGGCGCGAACCGAGCATGATGCTGGGCATTGCACCCGGCAGCACGACGCGGGTGAGGATCGACAGACGCGGAACGCCCATGGTTTGAGCCGCCAACACCAGCTTACGGTCGACCCGGATGACCCCATGCACAGTGTTTACCAGCACCGGGAAAAAGGCCGCATAGGTGACGATGGCCAGCGCTGAGGGTGTGCCGGTGCCGAACCAGAGAATGGCGATCGGCAAAATGGCCATCGGCGCGATCGGCCGGAAGCTCTCGATGATGGGATCCAGGTTGTCGCGCACCGCGCGGCTCGATCCCATCAGCACACCCAGAATCACGCCCAGCACCAACGCACCCGCAAAACCGAGCAGCACGCGGCCTAGGCTTTGCGCCAGGGCATCTAGCAGCCCGCCGGTGGCGATAAGTTCCACCGCCGCCTTGACCACGCGCAGCGGTGCCGGTGCCGGGCTGCCGACCGGAAGGCTTTGCGCCCATACGTGCCACATCACCAGCAGGGTTAGTGGCAGCGCCGCGCCGCGCGCAACTTGCTGCCAGCGATTGGAGTTGTCAATAGCGTTGTTCATTGCAATCCCGTCCCTTCCGACCAGGGGGTGAGCACGCGCTGCAATGCGCGCAGGCCTAGGTCGCACAGGTAGCCCACCACGCCGATGACCATAATGAAGGCGTAGACCTTGGGTGTCATCAGCAGTTGGCGGTACCACTCAATGGCGAAACCCAGGCCGCTGGGCGCGCCGATCAGCTCGGCGGCCACAATCGCGGCCCATGATGCCGCGAAGGCCAGGCGAATGCCCACCATCACCGTCGGCAGGGCAGCTGGCACCAGCACGTGCAGCATCAGCGCGCGCCGTCCGACGCCCATGGTGTCGGCGGCGGCGATCAGCTTGGGATCAATCTGGCGTACCCCCGCCATGGTGTTCAGCAGGATCGGGAAAAAGCCGACGTACACCATGATGAACACTGGCAAGGTGTTGCCGACACCAAAAATAAACAACGCCAACGGCAGCCAGGCGATGCCCGAGATCGGCCGCAACAGCTCGACCAGCGGGTCGATATAGGCCTCAGCAGTGCGACTGCGGCCCATCCAGAAACCCAGCGGCACGGCTAGCGTGATGGCAATGCCCAGTGCGATCAGCAGGCGGGTCGTGCTGATCAGGGCATGTTCGAAGATCTCGCCACTGGCCACCAGCGACCCCAGCGCGGCGACCACGCGCACCGGCGAAGGAAGCTGCAGCGGATTGCCGTTCCAGACCGAGAACGCCCACCAGAACAGGGCGAACAACGCGAAGGCACGCAGTGCCACGAACCAGCGCTGGCGCAGCATGCGGCGCAGCGGGCCGAAGCCGGGTGCTGCCTGCGGTGCAACACCAGACGTTGGCTGCGGCATCGGGGCCGGGTTGCGTGGCGCGCTGCCGCTTGGCGCATTGGGATGGGTCACCCGAGTCTGCATGGTGTGTCGCCTCAGCGCGTCACGGCCAGGAAGCCGCCGTCGATATAAAGCGTATGGCCGTTGATGTAGGCACCCGCGTCCGAGGCCAGCAGCAGCGCCGCGCCGCAAATGTCCTCGGGCCGTCCCCAACGCTTCGCCGGCGTCCAGTCGCTGACGAAGGCGTTGAACTCCTTGTCATTGGCCTGGCTGAACGGCGTGACGGTGTAGCCCGGAGCCAGCGCGTTGACCGTAATGCCGGTGCCGGCCAGGTCGGCTGCCAGCGCGCGGGTGAAACCCGATACCCCCGCCTTGGCCGCCACATAGGGCACCAACCTGGGCCGGGCCACCTGGTTCATGATCGAACCCATGTTGATGATGCGCCCCGAGCCTTGCTTGACCATCCGCCGCGCGGCCTGCTGGGCCACCAGGAAGCAGGCGGTGAGGTCGGTGTCGATCACCTTCTGCCACTCCGCAGGCGTGAGGTCGAGGAACGGAGTGCGCACGATAACGCCCGCGTTGTTGACGGCGATGTCGATGCGGCCGCACTGGGCGATGGCCTGCTCGAACGCCGCCGCCACCGCCTGCGGGTCGGTCACGTCGAACACCAGTCCGTAGGCGTCGCACCCGGCTTCGCGGAACTCGCTGACACGCTGGTGCACGCTGTCGTTGAAGTCAGCCAGAATCAACCGGGCGCCGGCCGCCGCGAAGCCTTTCGCCAGGCCCAAGGCGATGCCACCGGCGCCCCCGGTGATCAGGGCCACCTTGCCTTCCAGATTGAACAGCGAGGCGGGAGCCAGGCCCTGGTAAAGATGGTTGCCGCCGGCAGTGTTGCCGGCCAAGTTGGTGCCAGGGATGGGGGTCGAAATGCTCATGTTTGTCTGCAAATGGGTTGCCGCTTGGCTCCGTTGTCGATGGGTGAATGCTAGGCGCGGCGGCGCGCTGACGCCATTGGAACTTGGGCAATGCCCTCTATGCACAATGCGAAGGCTTGCCAGCTTTCGAAGCCCCAGTTGCCACAAAGCAGATGGCGCTGCGGCGCGGTAACTTCTAGGATAGACCGCATGCACATCGAAACTGCCAACGCCACGGCCGCCACATCCACTTCGACACTCCAGCGCATCGGCACCCAGACCGACATCCTGGGTGAAAGTCCGGTCTGGGACGACCGGACGCAGTGCCTCTATTGGGTCGATATCCGGCGCCCGGCCATCCGGCGCCTGCAAGCGGAAAGCGGTCGCATCGACAGTTGGGCCATGCCGGATCTGGTGGGGGCCATCGCGTTGACGGGCGAAGGCCGCCTGTTGGTGGCCCTGCCCCAGTTCATCGCGCTGTTTGATGTGGTCAGCGGCAGCCTGGAGTCTTTCGCCCGCCCGCCCGAGGCTGTGCCCGGCCACCGCTTCAACGACGGGCGCTGCGACCGCCAGGGGCGCTTCTGGGTCGGCAGCATGCACAACATCACCCGCGCGCCCGAGGGCGTGCTGTACAAGCTTGAGGGGCGCGGCGAGTTGCAACCGGTGCGCTCGGGCATCTGCATTCCCAACAGCCTGGCCTTTAGTCCCGACGGGTGCACGATGTATTTCGCCGACTCGCTGCGCTACTCGCTCTATGCCTATGACTACGATCCGGCCAGCGGGCGCATGGACCGCGAGCGCGTGCTGGTCACCACCGAGCCGCCGGGTTTTCCGGATGGCTCGACGGTAGATGCCGAAGGCTTCATCTGGAATGCCGAATTCGACGGCTGGCGCGTGGTGCGTTATGCGCCGGACGGCCGCGTCGACCGCGTGATTGTTATGCCGGTGCAACGCCCGACCTGCTGCGCCTTTGGCGGGGCCGATCTCGACATTCTGTATATCACCACCGCGAGCCAGAGGATGACCCCGGCCGAACTAGCAGCCCAGCCACTGGCCGGTGCCCTGCTGGCCCTCGATGTCGGCGTGCGCGGGCTGCCGGAGCCGCGCTTTGCCGTGAACCCGACATCCAATCTCTCCAATCTCTCCACTCCCAACACTGTCCAATTATGAAACCCATCCAGATCGCCTCGGTCGAGGCCTTTTCCTTTCGTGTGCCGGTGCAGACACCGATCAAGGTGGCCTTTGGCACCTTTCGCGACCGTCCCTTCGTGCTGGTCCGCGTGACCGATGTGGACGGTGCCGAAGGCTGGGGCGAAGTCTGGGCAAACTGGCCGGCCGTCGGCGCCGAGCACCGCGCCCGCCTGGCGGTGGACATCGCAGAGCGCATGATCGGCAAGACCTTCGAGTCCCCACAGGACTTATTCCACAAGCTCACAGCCTCGCTGGAGGTGCTGGTGCTGCAAACGCTGGAGGTTGGCCCGATCGCGCAGGTTGTTGCCGGGCTGGACATCGCCGTCTGGGACCTCGCTGCGCGCAGGGTGGGGCAGCCCCTGCACCGAATGCTGTCGCCCCACCAGCCCGCCAGATCGCCCGCCAGCGTACCGGTCTATGCGACGGGCATCAATCCCGACGCGCCAGAGCGCTTTGCAGCCGACCGGCAGGCCGAAGGCCATCGCGCGTTCAAGCTCAAGACCGGCTTCGGCCACGACATCGACGTGCGCAACCTGCGCGCCATGCGCGAGGCGCTCGGCCCCGACGCCATACTCACTTGCGATGCCAACCAGACGCACACGCTGGCGGCGGCCAAGGCCTTCTGCCGGGCGATTGAGCCGCTGGCCTTAAGCTGGTTCGAGGAGCCGCTGCGGGTCGACGCGCCAGCGCACAATTGGCTGGCGCTGGCCCAGGCCTCCACCACCCCGCTGGCTGGCGGTGAAAATTTCCACGACCGGCAGTTTGACGAGGCCATCGCCGCGCCCGTGCTGCAGGTCTTGCAGCCCGACGTGACCAAGTGGGGCGGCATCACGGGCAACTGGAGAGTCGCGCGCGCCACAGTGGCGGCAGGCAAGCGCTATTGCCCGCATTACTTTGGCGGCGGCATCTCCCTGATGGCCTCACTGCAATTGCTGGCAGCCGCTGGCGGCGAAGGCCTGCTTGAATTTGACTGCCACCCCAACATGGGCCGCGAGGCCGTGGTGGGCGACCTGTTGCCGGTGCGTGACGGGCGGGTGCCGGTGCCTCAGGGCGCGGGCCTGGGCGCAGAACCCGATCTCGACCTGCTCGCCCGTTACCGCACCTGGACCGGGAAAACTGAATGACGCCCTGGCGCAATGACGCAATGACGATATGACCACGGACTTGCAAATCGGCTTCATCGGCGCGGGCCGCCTGGGCAAGGCGCTGGCCTGGAGTTTTACCGCCGCCGGACTGCGTGTGACGGCTGTGGCCAGCGGCGGCGACCCCAGCGGCACTGTCAGCAGGTCAACCAGCGCGCGCGAATTGGCCGCTGCGATCCCGGGCTGCGAAGCCATGGCGGCGCAAGCGGTGGTGGACCGCTGCGACTTGATCTTCCTGGCCACGCCCGATTCCGCCATCGCTGCGGCCTGCGCGGCACTGCGCTGGCGCCCGGGCGTTTCGGTCGTCCATTGCAGCGGCGTGACCGAGGTTGACGCGTTGTCCGCCGCGCGCGCCCAGGGTGCCAATATCGGCGGCTTCCATCCGATGCAAACCTTTGGCGACCCCGCCGCCGCCGTGGCATCACTGCCGGGCTCGACCATCACCATCGAGGCCGGGGAGCCGCTCAACGCCACCCTGGTGTCCCTGGTCGGGCAACTGAACTGCCGGGTCAACCGGCTGCCGCCCGGCATGCGGGCGCGCTACCACGCGTCGGCCGGGTTCACCTCCCAGTTCATCAATGCGCTGTTCGCTGAAGCCGCGCGTGTGTGGGAGTCCTGGGGCGCAACCGAAGCCGAAGCGCTGCAGGCGATGCTGCCGATGGCCCGCGGCACCTTGGCTTCGATTGCATCGGCGGGCATCGCCCGCGGCATGCCGGGGCCGGTGTCGCGCGGGGATGTGGGCTCGGTGGAAAAGCACGTCGCCGCGCTGGCCGCCCTAAGCGAGCACAGCCTGAATTTCTACCGCACGCTGTGCGCCAGCACCATTCCGCTGGCCGTGGAACGCGGATCGATCAACGAGGACACGGCGCGTCGGCTGCGGGAGGTGCTGGAAATGAAGCCGACTGCTGGCACCCCCTGAATCGCGGTTGCCGAATCGACATTCGGGCTCGGCATAACAGACGGTGCCGCTGCGCAATGTCCTCGCGTCGCTCCAGCCCTAAACCTGAAACCCGGCGTATTCCCGGACACCCACATCCCGACCTGTAGCTGCTGAAGTGTTTCATGCCGTTTTAATCGTTTTGGGATTTACCTTCGCCCGCCAGGCTTTCTCCAGAAAGTCGCGAGCGCTTGCAGTCCGGATGAAGGGCTTGTGATTTTCGTTGTGAGCGAGCGTCAAAAGCTCGAGTGGAATCCAATCAGAGGATCGGTTGGCTTCGGGTTCTCCGACTATCACAAGCCCAACCGCTGGCAGACCATTGATGCCGACGTGGCTTTTGCGCGCGCGTTTTCGCGACCCCAACCCAGCTGGCAACCGCATTCCGGGTGCCGTGGACGGGGTGGCGCCGCTGGCGCTGGCCGTCGACAACCTGGGGCCATGGTTTGGTGCGTTGCAACTGCGTTACTTTGGGCCACGCCCGCTGATTGAATTCGCCAACTTCCGACTGACAGCGCCCGGGCGCCGCCTCAAAACAAGTCGGGTTCAGCGCTGGCACCCAGCCGTTGTGCGGCAGTACTGGCCGCCATTTGGGCTTCCTCCACAGCCGCCAGCGAGCTCACACGCACACCCAGCAGCCGCAACTTGCGCTCAAGCGGCACGCGTTTGAGGCACAGGCCGCCGGTATGGCGGATCTCTTTGGCGTCCGCGGTGAAGTGGTCCAGCGTGATGTCGCGCGTGGCGGCTTTGAAATTGTCATACCGCAGCTTGATGCCGATGGTCTTGCCGACGTAACCTTTGCTCTGCAAGTCGCCCGCAAGGCCTTCACACAGGCGTGTGAAGATCTGGCCCAGCTCGACTTTGTCTGCCACAGCGTGCAGGTCGCGGTCAAACGTGGTTTCGCGGCTGATGCTTACGGGTTCGCTCTCGGTGGCGACCGGGCGCTCGTCGTGGCCCCAGGCGGCGCGGTGCATCCAGGCGCCGGTGGCCTTGCCGAAGGTGCAGACAAGCCATTGCTCGTCGCGCGCGGCGAGTTCGCCAATCAGGCTGATGCCGTGCGATTTGAGTTTTTCATCGGCCTTGGGGCCAATGCCATTGATTTTGCGGCAGGCCAGCGGCCAGATTTTTTCCTGCAGGTCTTCTTCATGGATGACCGAGATGCCGTTGGGTTTGTTGAACTCGCTTGCCATTTTGGCGAGCAGTTTGTTGGGCGCCACGCCGACCGAGCAGGTAAGGCCGGTTTCATCAAAAATTCGTTTCTGGATGAGGCGCGCCAGTACCCGGCCGTCCTCACGCTGGCCGCCGGCCACTTCGGTGAAATCGATGTAGACCTCGTCCACGCCGCGGTCTTCCATCATGGGCGCGATGTCCAGGATGATGGCTTTGAACTGGCGCGAGAACTTGCGGTATTCGTTGAAATCGACTGGCAGCAAGATCGCCTGCGGGCAGAGTTTGGCGGCTTTCATGAGCCCCATCGCCGAGCCAATGCCAAACTGTCGTGCAGCGTAGGTAGCGGTGGTGATGACGCCGCGGCCGGTGTAATCTTTCAGCAGCTCAAGAGCCTCAACCGGGATGTGGCGCAGGTCACCCACGTCGTTCCAGTCGCGCCCGGGGTGGCTCAGACGCAGGCGCGCCAGCATGTCTTCCCATGAGCGGCGGCTGCCGCCAATTACCACTGGCAGGCCCTTGAGTTGCGGGTAGCGCAGCAACTCGACCGACGCATAAAAAGCGTCCATATCCAGGTGGGCAATTCTTCTCGTTGGCAGCGTCATAAATCCAATGGCCGGGCGCATTGCAGTAATGCAAATCCTCGCCATACAGGTGGTTGTCTGCGGTTTGCGCCTTGCACTCTATCCCGAAAATTGAATTTCTGACAGTGCCAACCACTCATAGATTCAAGCAAATGACGACCAATCCAGCTGTGACGAGCACCAGGCCCAACCGCTCGTGGCGGCTTAGGCTTTCATCAAACAGCTTGCGTGAGACGGCGTAGCTGAACAGCACCTCGATCAGGCCCAGCGTCTTGATGTCGGCCACGGGGCGCAGCGCAAAACCGGTGAACCAGCCGATCGACGCCAGCGCGCCCATGGCACCGGCGAGGGTGGAAAGCCGCCAGGCGCGCGCCACTTGCGCAATGCGCGCGGGCTCACGCAGAAAAATCCAGCCACCGAGCAACAGTGTCTGCAACATCTGCGCAAGCAACACGCCGCTGGCGCCGATGAGCCATGGCGAGACGCCCGGCTGCGTGAGCGCCGCGCCCCGGTAGCCCACACTGGCCATCGCGAAACACGCTCCCGAGGCCAGGCCCGCCAGCGCTGCCTTGCCAAACCAGGAGCCCGGCTCAGCGACGTTTTTCTTCGGCATCGACAACATCACCACCCCGACACTGGCGCACACCATCGCCAGCGCCGACCAGAGGCCCGGAGTTTCCAACAACAACACGCTTCCCAACAGGCCCGCCTGCAGCACTTCGGTCTTGGCCAGCGCCACGCCGATCACAAAATTGCGCTCTTTCATGGCGAGCAGCATAAACGCCGTGGCCAGGATTTGTGCGACAGCGCCGACCGCGAGCCAGATGAAATACGCCACCCCAAAAACCGGCGTCACCCCCCCGGCGGGAAGGAACTGCATGACCAGCAGCAGCCAAAAGGCAGCAAACGGCAGGCCGTACATAAAGCGCACCAGCGTAGCCGAGAGGGTGCCCAGATCGCTGACCAAAGAGCGCTGCGCCGCGTTGCGCACGGTCTGGAAAAATGCCGCTGCGACGACGATGGGAATCCAGGCCCAGGCGGCCGGGGAAGACAATTGCATGTCAGGTGGGGAAGGTGCCCGGCAGCATCACGCTTTTGTCTACGGTGTTGATATTGGTGTGGCCGCAAAACGCCATCGTCAGGTCCAGCTCTTTGTGGATGATCTCCAGCGCCCGGGTAACCCCCGCCTCACCCATCGCGCCCAGGCCATAGGTGAAGGCGCGGCCAATGTAAACGCCCTTGGCGCCCAGCGCCCGCGCCTTGAGGACGTCCTGCCCGCTGCGGATGCCGCCATCCATGTGCACTTCAATCTGGTGGCCCACCGCGTCAACAATCGGTGGCAAGGCGCGTATGGATGACGCCGCGCCGTCAAGCTGGCGACCGCCGTGGTTGGAGACGATCAACGCGTCGGCGCCACTGTTGACGGCAAGTTTGGCGTCTTCCACGTCCTGGATGCCTTTGAGGATCAGTTTGCCGCCCCAGCGCTTTTTGATCCACTCCACGTCAGCCCAATTGAGTGTTGGGTCGAACTGCTTGCCGGTCCACTCCATCAAATTGCCCATGTTTTCGACGCCTTTGACGTGGCCATGGATATTGCCGAACTTGTGGCGCCGGGTGCCCGCCATGCCCAGACACCAACGCGGTTTGGTGGCGAGGTTGATCAGGTTGGGCAGCGTCAGGCGGGGCGGCGCGGTGAGTGCATTTTTCAGGTCCTTATGGCGCTGGCCAATGATCTGGAGATCAAGCGTCAACACCAGCGCGCCACAGTGTGCCGCCTTGGCCCGGTCGATCAGGCGGCCAATGAATTCGCGGTCCCGCATCACGTAAAGCTGGAACCAGAAAGGCGCCTTGGTGTTTTCTGCAATGTCCTCAATCGAGCAAATGCTCATGGTTGACAAGGTAAACGGGATGCCAAACTTTTCTGCTGCCCGGGCCGCCTTGATTTCGCCATCGGCATGTTGCATGCCCGTCATGCCCACGGGGGCGAGCGCCACAGGCATGGCGACGTCGCGCCCGATCATCTGCGTTCTCGTGCTGCGGTTTTCCATATTGACGGCGACGCGCTGGCGCAGTTTGATGGTCTGGAAATCGGCAGAATTGGCGCGGTAGGTGCTTTCGGTCCAGGAGCCCGAGTCGACATAGTCGTAAAACATGCGCGGTACGCGTTTTTGCATCAGCACACGCAGGTCTTCGATGTTGGTGATGACGGCCATCTGGCGCTTTCTGGAAATAGGACTAGGCCTCAATGGTAAAGCACGGCTAAGCCGTATCTTGCGCGCGTCCTACGCCGTCGCGCGCCAAATGGATTCAAACGCCATCAAATCCGATGGTTCTGTGGGGACAAGCTGAATCCGGTGCCTGCTGTCGTTGCGTATTCAAAGCGTCGGACAAATATTCCGGCTTCGGGCGCCAGCCCCCAATCTATTGAGCAATATGCAAAAGGAAATCATCATGACTTCAAATATTCAAACCCTGTCCCATGGCAGTCTGGCCGGTTCACGCCGGGGGTTCATGGGCCGCACCGGCGGCCTGTCTGCAGTGGCGATCGCCTTGTTGGCGGGCAAGGATTCGCTGGCCCAGGGCATGCAGGGTGACAGCTCGAAAGACGTCAGCATCCTGAATGTGGCGCTTGGCCTGGAGCACGAAGCCATCAACGCCTACCAGTTGGGCGCCGGCAGTGGTTTGTTGCAAAAGCCGGTTCTTGACATTGCCGTGCAGTTCCAGGGTCATCACAAATCACATCGCGACGCGTTGATCGCCACCATCCAAAAAATGGGTGGTAGCCCGGTGATGGAGAAAAAGCTGGAAGACTACGCCAAGGCCCTCAAAGCCGACACTTTGAAGAATCAGGCCGACGTGCTGGATTTGGCGGCGCGCCTGGAGCTTGGCGCCATCAACGCCTATTTGGGTGTGATTCCGGCCTTTGGCAGCAAAGATCTGGCGAAGATCGCGGGGCGCCTGGCCGCCGATGAGACCATGCACTACACGATCCTGACGAATGCCCTGGGCCGTCCGCTGCCGGCGGGTGCCTTGTCATTTGGAGCCTGAGTGATGAACCACGGCCTTGCCTTCGTGCTCGGGCTGGCAGCCTTCGGCGGCACGTATTGTGTTCCCGTGATGGCGCAGTCCACCGAGCGCGGCAAGGCCCTGTACGAGTCGCGCTGCGTCGCCTGCCACAGCGTGGATGCCAACCGGGTTGGCCCGGCGCATCAGGGTGTGGTTGGGCGCAAGGCCGGCAGCGCGGCCGGTTTTGAGTATTCCAAGGCGCTGGCCAACAGCAAACTGGTGTGGACACGTGCCAATCTGGTGGACTGGCTGGCCGGGCCGGAAAACGTGATTCCAGGACAGGTGATGAATTACAGCTTGGGGGACGCCCGCGAACGCGAAGACGTGGTGGCGTATCTGGCGACGCTGAGTGTCAAATCTGCGCGTCCTTGAGGCGCGCTGCAGAGCCCAGCAGCCAAATTTTGGGCAGCGACTGCAGCCGGTTGGCGAAGGCGGCGTCTTTTGTGTTGATTTGCGCAAACTCGGCGCGGGTGTGCAAGGTGACGGCCAAGCGGCGCCCCAGCGCGGTGGCGGCTGGCCTGAGCAGTTCGGACACGGCGGCGTCATCAAGCTGATCGCTCACGATCAGGAGGGCTACGTCGGCCTGCGAGGTGTCACGCAGCACTTCTTCGGCGCCAAAGGCGACGGCGACCACGATCTTCTCAATCTGCGTTGCCAAGGCCGCGCTGATGACGCCGCTCATACACATGGTTTTGCGCACAATTGAATAGATTTCTGCGGCCAGCACAGAGTCCGGATTGGCCTGGAAGTGTTTTTGCTTGCCCTGTTTGCTGACCGTCAACAAACAAGCACCGGCCAGCGATGCCAGTTCGCGCTGCGCAGCTCCTGTGCCCACCTGCGCCTGAGTGATGATTTCGTTGGCATAAAAACTGCGATGGGGGTTGCCAAACAGCACCGTCAACACGCGCTGGCGGCTTTTGGAAAAGAGCGCGTCAATCGGCCGCGCCGCGGCAATCGCCAGGGCGGCCTTGGCCGACCTGGCCGCAGCCGTGGCCGTGAGAGGCTTGACGAGTTTTTTACCCATGGAATTCCCCCTTTGTTGGCGGATTTTAACAATCAGGCCATTGCAGGTAAAACCGTACCCATATTGGGGTTTCGAAATGGCCCAAAAAAACCAGAGTTGGCAATGTGGTTTCCAATCTGCGCGGGCCGCTCCCTCTTCCCCGAAGACCGTGGGAGCATGCAAAATGCTTGTATGCCACTCGATGCCTTCGTTCTTTTGACACGCCGCTCAATCCTGTGCGCATTTCGTTCCCTGCGATTCACCCTGGTGCTGTGTCTGCCGTGCGGTGCACCAGCGGCCGTTGGTGAAGAGGCGCTTTCAGCGGGCGTCCGTTGTGAATCGCTGGACCGGCAGGAGACCCAGGACGAAGTCCTTCATCGCGTCAATGCCCTGCGTGCGGCCGGCGCGGTGTGTGGGGCGACGGCCTACGGCGCCGCCGGTCCGCTGCGCTGGAATGTGCAGTTGCAGCAGGCGGCCCAAAGCCATTCAAGCGACATGGCGCGCAACAATTATTTTTCTCATGGCAGTCCGTCGTGGGGAACGATGGCGCAGCGGGTGCAAGCCAGCGGTTACGGCTATACGCGCCTCGGGGAAAACATTGCGGCGGGCCAGGCGACGGCATTGACCACGCTTGACGGCTGGATCAGGAGCCCCGGCCATTGCCAGAACCTGATGAACCCCGCCTTTCAGGACGTCGCGTTAGCCTGTGTTCGCAATGACCAAAGCCGGTTCCGTTATTACTGGACGATGAACCTGGGTCGACCCTGAGCCTCCCTGGCTACAGGAACAGTGCCGGGTCCACCATCGTGCGGTTCAACATCACGCCCCAATGCAGGTGCGGCCCGGTCACACGGCCGGTGGCGCCGACCGCGCCCAGGCGTTCCCCGGCCGGCAAGGTGTCGCCCGATTTCACATCAATGGCGCTCAGGTGGCACATCATCGAGAGCAGCCCGCCACTGTGGTCCAGCCAGACCGTGTTGCCGTTGAAAAAATAATCGCCGGTGTCGATCACCTGCCCGGCCAGCGGCGCGCGCACTGTGGCGCCGATGGCGGCGGCGATGTCCATGCCGCTGTGCTGGTTGCGCGCCTTGCCGTTGAAGACACGGCGCAGTCCAAATGAGCTCGAACTCCGCCCAGTGACAGGCACTTGCATTTGCATTTGCATATTTGCTGCGTCTGCTGTGGCGCCGGATCCAGCGCCTTGCCACGCTGGCTCGGTAAAGGTGGCCATCACCTGCGCCTGGTGGCGCCGTTCGCGTTCGTACCGGGCCTGATCCTCGGGCGACAAATCGACGCTGCCCGGCGCCACCGTCAGGCGTTGCTCAAGATAGACCTTGGGTGCGACGGTGTACTCAATCTGCCGCTCAATACCGTCAATTTGCACCGAAACACTGGCGGGGCCAGTTGATGCGGACAATGGAATGCCAAGCAGCGTGGTCCATTCGTTCTGGCCACCCAAAACCAGCAACGGCACCGCGCCGTTTTCACCCTGGAGGTGCGCCACCGGCCTGATGGTCGCCGCGCCAAGCGACAGCCGCACCACGCCGCCCGGCACAGCCGACGTTCGCGGCCAGGTCGCGGCAGTTTTCGGTGCCGCGCCAGCGCCTCCATGAGAAGCGGTCAGCGCGACCACGGCGCCGATTCCCTGCAGCAAAGCGCGACGGCCCAAGATGTGTTGCGCGGGCAAAAGCGCGTGATTTTTCCAGTCTGACATCAGGCCGAGAATATCAGGCGGAACTGTCATGACCGCGATATGCGCGGTGGTAGCCACAGCGATGGCCGGGGTGGTGTTCTAGGCTGGCTATTTCAAAATTCAAATGAAATTTAGGGTTAAGGCCGTCAAAACATATGGAAAGTATGCTATATAAAACATAGCATACGATAGGAATTGACTGTCAACCCGGCGCAGCCGGATCCGGCTCGCGTCGTTTGCGTTGCCCGTGTTTGGCCAGAATCTCGACGTAAAACTGCGCAGCACCGGTTTGCACAATGCCGTCAATCAGGGGCGTCAACTTGGCCAGGTGCGCGACAACGGCGGTTTCTTCACTGGCGCCAAATTTGCAATCAAAATCCCAAAAATCCACACCTTCAGGCAAGGCGCGGCGGCGTTCGCGCTTGATGTATTTTCGAATCTCGTGTTTGGTGGCCTCGAGCAGCCGCTCGGGGTTTTTGCCCGCTACCGCGAGCGGAAACGTCTTTTTCATGGATATCCTTGGCCAATCGTGAACTTCAGCGGCGATGATACGGCCCTATGCAAAGACGTAACGATAGCGACAACGACAACGACCCCCCCGCCCGACCTCTGGCCAAACCCGGCATCCCGGACAAAGACGCCATCGCCCTGCTGCCGCCGTTTGGCCGCCTGGGGATGGAGCGCATCTCGTTAGTCAGCACCCATAGCGAGGCCCGCGAAGCGCTAGCCCGTCTGGCCGACGCGCCGGCCTGGGGCTTTGATACCGAATCCAAACCCACCTTTCGCGTCGGCGAAGTTTCTGACGGGCCCCATGTCTTGCAGCTGGCCACGCCCGACCGGGCCTGGGTGTTTCAATTGTTTGACGCCGAATGCAGCGCCATCGCCGCCGAACTGCTGGCGATGAAAGGCATTGTCAAAGCCGGCTTTGGCCTGGGCGATGACCGCAAACGCATCATCCACAAACTCGGCGTAGAGCCTGCCGGTGTGCTGGAGCTGAACGCAGTGTTCCGTGAGCGCGGGTACCGCAAGGAGATGGGCGTCAAAGGCGCCGTCGCTGTGCTCTTCAACCAGCGCTTCATTAAGTCAAAAAAAGCTGCGACCAGCAACTGGGCCAATGCACGCTTGACCGAAGCGCAACTGGTCTACGCCGCCAATGACGCCTATGCGGCAATTCGGGTGTTGCAGGCCCTGGGCTTGCCAGGGTTGTAAGTTTTCAAAGGCGCGGGCGTGACGCTCGTTCGATCATCAAGGATCGGGATCGGGACCTGATACGCCCAACGCGATTCGGATGACCACAAACTCGGCGGGTTTCAAGGGTGCCATGCCGATCTCGCAAATCAGGCGACCGTTGGTGATGTCTTCCTCGGTCATCGTCGTTCGGTCACACCGCACGAACCAGGCGTCGTCCGGACGGTCACCCACCAATGCGCCGGTTTGCCACTGGCTGCGCAGAAAATTCCTGACGGTGTCGCGCACTTTGGCCCACAATGCTTCGCCGTTGGGTTCAAACACGGTCCATAACAAGCCCTGCTCAATTGACGTACCCACGTAAGCGAAGAAGCGACGCACGTTGACGTATTTCCACTCTGGGTCATTCGACACTGTGCGTGCGCCCCAAACGCGCAACCCACGGCCGGTAAAGGCGCGCAGGCAGTTCACCCCGAGTTCGTTCAGCGTTTCCTGCTCGGCGCTGTTGATGTTGCGCTCAAACCGCAGGGCACTCAACACTTCCAGATTGGCAGGCGGCTTGTGGACGCCACGTTCAATATCGTTGCGCGCATAGATGCCGGCGACAAAACCCGAGGGCGGCAGCGCGATTTCTGCAGGCTGCTTGCGGCCGTTGCCGAAAAGCGGATTGGCGATGACGACCCAGGGGCAATAAAGGGCCGCCTGCGCCGAATCCAGGGTGCCGCGCAGTTCTTGCAATTGATCGGCAGACAGCTCGGGCGGCGCATCCAGCAGGGCCATGCGATAACGCGTGGCCGTGGTCACGTGCGTCAGCAGCGCGTCTTGAATGGCGCGGCAAGCTGAGCCGGTGGCGCCACTGCTGTCATCAACCAGATCAGCCAAGGCCGAATACCCCGGCGCCGCGACGATGGAGACCTCGCCAAGCGCCTCAAGGCGGGCAAATGCCGCGGCATATTCAACGGCAATTGCAGCGGGGAAATCTGGCGAACCCGGCGCCGGGCTGCCCGTGGACTGGCGAAAACCGCACACCGTTCGCACCACGTAAAGCCGCGTGCCGCCATTGCCAAAAAAAGCCTGCGCCGCATGCGCCATGTAGTTGCGCCGGTGCAGTGCCGAGGTATCGCCGGTAAATCTGAGGTCAGCCACGCCGCCGTATCGGCGCTCGAACTCGGCAAAACTGGTGAGGGGTTTGGCGACACGCCCCACCGGCCCCTTGCGCGTAGGGCCGACGAAGGCGCAGACGCTTGCGGGCACCCCGGTGATGGGGTGTTCTAAGGAACCGGTGTCAGCAATGACAACGCCAGGTGACAGGAATTCGGGCATGGTTCACGTCCCTTCTTTTCCATATTTGTTCCTGATTTTGCAGGAATTCGGTGCTGCTGGTGAAAAGAGCCAGCGCACCCAGTGGTCGATACGATGCGGCTTGCTCGGGTCTTAGGGGCCAGTGCTGCAGCGCGGTACGATCACGCCAAGAAAGGCCATATTCAGGTGTCGCCCAACTCATCCAAAAGAGCTTGCACTGCGCCAATCAAAGGTGGCAAGGCATTCTGCGTCACGTTCCATACCGTGCTGACGTTTACGGCAGCATAACCATGAATGAGTTGGTTGCGAAACGCCACGATCTGTGGCAAATCCGGGATGCGTGCGGCCAGAGAAGCATCCAGTTTGGACAGCTGATTCAGTGCCTCGCCAATGATTTCAAATTTGCGTTCGACCGCAGACTGCGCCATCCCGTTGGTCAAATACTCGGCTGCGTCCATGCCAGCCGTGAATGACCGAATCGCCAAAATCGACTCTCGCACATCCCACAAAAGGGCGCGCGGGTCACGCTGCATAGACTTCTTCGCGGTTGCGGTTGATGCTGGCCAACACGAAGGGGTTGCGCACGGCGCCTGGCTCCACCAAATCGACGCCACGGCCAAGCAACTGCTCCAGATCGGCTTTGGCGCCGAAAAATGAATTCAGGCCGGGAGCCGCGTCGGGCGCGAACTCCACCAAAAAGTCCGCGTCGCTGGTGGCGGGGTTGAAGTCAACTGACCGCGCGGCCGAGCCAAACACTTCCAATCGGCTGATGCGGTAGCGCTGACAAATGGCGGAAATGCCAGAGCGGTGTTGGGCGATGGCGGGGTGCATGGGGCAAAGTTTAACGCCGCCGCCGACAAAGTCTGGTGCGCGCTAATTTACCAGCGTTATCCGCTTCTGCTGTACATACTCGTTGAACTGCGTGAGTGGAATGGCCGTCAGCCCCGCTGCGCCGTTCTCTTCAATCCAGCTCAGCGTGGCGCTGTCGGCTGTCAAGTCAACCTCCACCGGGCCCATCGGTATCACCACCAGCGGGCCGTCGCCGGGCCGGTAGGTCACATGGTCGTTGATGGTGGCGTGTTGGGGCATGGCGGGCTCCGAAAGCCTCATTACACGCCCGACGCGCGTAGCGGTCTGTCAGACAACTCCGCGTGTGGGTGCCTTAGTGCGATGGCGTATTGCACCGTGCAATTGGTATACAATAACGTATTACGAATAGGTAATACAAGATATGAGTGCAACAACACTTTCCTTCCGTGCGCCGTCTGAGTTTGCGGAACAAACCAAAACACTGGCCCGCACCCTGAGCATGTCCGCATCAGACTATGTGCGCGAGGCCGTGCGCGAAAAAAACGAACGCGCCATCAAAGACCGCATGGTGTTCCTCTCCCGGCAACTATCGGCGCTGCACCTCGCCGAGAACCTGAGCATGGATGGCAGTTTGGGAGATGGCCTTGGCCAAAGCTAAGTCCGCCGTCAAGCGAGCGCAAGTCTGGGAAGTTGATTTCGAACCCCAAACCCTCAAAGAAGAACCCGGCAAGCGCGGTCGCCCCGCGCTGGTCATTCAGACCAACATCCTCAACGGAGCGGGCCACGCGACCACCATCGTCATCCCCGGCACCACCAACGTGTACCGTGATGCGCAGGGCGATGGTTACCCGCTGCGCGTGTCCGTCGGCAAACTGGGCACCCTGAAACAGGAAACCGATTTGCTGGTAGACCAGATTCGGACCATATCCAACCAGCGGCTGATGGGTGACAAGCCGCTGGCCGAACTGTCACGCGCGCATATGAAGCGGGTAGAGGATGCGCTGCGGATGCTGACGGGGGAGTAGCTGGTTTTCAGCCTGAATATTTTATTTGACAATTGAAGTGGCAGTGACCTGCCTCCTGCTCTCAAGCTGACTACAGTCAGTTTTCCACGTCGTCATTTGCGCTAGATGACTGGGAGTGCGTCTGACTGACGTTGTCAGACATTAACCCACTTTAGAGCTTCGCCAAGATTATTTCCAAAGACCCGGTGTTCTTCATTGCATCCAAATAAGTCTGGTATGCATTGATAGCATCTGTAATCAACTGCTGATACGTGATGATTTGGCCGTTTTGGGCAGCCAGTGACTGGCGATCCGACTCGGAAAAACCTGTTGGGGTTTTTGCGATTAAAACGTAGATATCAATTGGTGGCTGCGGCGCGGCCGGCAACTTATCTTTGTAATACTCCTCAACGGCAGCCTTGTATTTGCGAACCTGTTTGTGTAAGTCATCAAAGCTCAAGGATGTATGCGCAGGCTTCTTCAATTCAGATTCGATCTGATTTGTGTGTTTGGCCTGCCTGCAATGGTGGTAGCTTCCCAATGGCATCGCGAACCGTCATTCGTTTGACGCCTATTTCCTCCGGTGAAAGAAGTCGTATTGGGCCGTGTAGAGACGCGAGCAACACTAACCTTTTCCGCCTCTGACATACGCCATAGTCGGCAGCATTGACAACGCGGGATGAGACTTGACATCCCTCAGTTTTTAGGGTCGCCAAAAAATCATGAACAACACTTTGTTTGCTCAACTGAGGCACGTTTTCCATCGTCACGAAATCCGGCTTTACTTGAGTGACAAGGCGTGAAAATTCATTGAGCAATGGCCACTTGTCACTCTTCGTCCGGTTTGTGCCGTTTCTGAGATTTGAAAATGGCTGGCACGGCGCACAACCTGCCAAAAGCTTTAGAACTTATCCGTAAATAATATTTATGTCCAGCTTGATCTTTCTGAACGCCATGATCGATGCCGCCAAGTGGTTTAGCGCCAGGAAGCTGCGATCAAGCTTCTCGTATCGCACCAGTAGCTTGCGAAACCGATTGAAC
>JANNYX010000495.1:0-4223 GCA_031410295.1 Rhodoferax sp. | reverse complement strand
GGGCGATCAGCATGAACAGCAGCTCACCCGCGTACATGTTGCCGAAGAGCCGCATGCCGTGCGACACGGTTTTGGCGACAAATTCGATCATCTGCATGGCGAAATTGACGATGCCCAGCAGCAGGGCGAAGATGGGGTTTTTGCTGGTGCCAAAGGGCGCGGTGACGAGTTCATGGGCCCAGCCGCCGGCGCCTTTGATCTTGACGTTGTAAAACAGGCAGATCAACAATACCGAGACTGACATGCCCATGGTGACCGAGAGGTCAGCAGTGGGCACCACACGCAGGTAGGCGTGGCTGGCGTCATGACCCAACTTTCCGTATATCCAGGACCAGAGCTCTGGCAGAAAATCCAGCGGCAACAAATCCATGGAATTGAGCAGGATGATCCAGACAAAAATCACCAGCGCCAGCGGCGCGATCATTTTGCGGCTGTTGGCGTTGTGGATGATCGACTTGGCCTGCGCATCGACCATTTCATAGAGAAATTCGACCGCGGCTTGAAACCGCCCGGGAACTCCGGAGGTCACATTTTTGGCCGCGCGGTACAAAAAGAAGCAACCTACCACGCCCAGAAGGATGGAGAAAAACAGCGAATCTATGTTGAAGACTGAAAAGTCGACGACGTCGACCTGTTTTTTGTTTTGCCAATGCGTCAGGTGGTGCGCAATGTAACTGCTGGCGTTGGGGGATTGTGCGTCTGCGGCCATTTTGAAATCTTTTACGTCAATGCTTAATCTTCAAACGAACTGTTGATACCAACTCTGCAAACCATTCAGATCCAACCCGGTCAACCCAACTTTGGTTTTGGCCGCACCAAAAGTGCCAGCCAATACACCTTCAAGGTCACCACCAAGCCCGCCAGCAGCGCCAGCCATTCCAGGTTCGCAACCCAGCGGGGGGCCGTAAAAAGCATCACACCGGTGATGAGCAATTTGACCGCTTCCCACACCAGAACTCCCATTCCCGCACCGTGCCGTGCAGACCCCGTGGATCGGGCTGCGGCGTTGCGCGAAAACTGCCTTGACAGCCCCCGCGCAAACAAAATTGCCGGAATCACCACGGTTGCCGCGCCGTAAGCCGCTGACCACGCGGCACTGGTTCTTTGCGTCAACAGCCAGGCTGCCAACGTCACCAACACGCCCACCACAGCCTGCAAACCCACCACCTGCCAGGCCGATACTGCCGGCAGGGTGTTGCGCAGAGTTTGCGCCTCCTGGGCACTTAACCGCTTGTACTGCGCCGCTTCGATTTCGTCCTCGTCAAAGCTGCTGTGTGCCATGTGCGGTATTTATGCCAAGCCTTCGATTATATGCGTAGTAACCCTTCGTTTCTGTAAGGCGCGTGCAAGGTGGGCTTTCAGTCAGATTTTCTGCGCAACGCCGCAAAACTGCGCGCCACAATGGACACAGCAGCCACTTCTTGCCTGATCAATTCATGCGCTTGACCGTCAGCCTTTTGGTCCCATTCCCAATTCTTCGCCTTTTCGCAGCGGCCGTTTCCTTGCTGCTGTTGGCTGCTTCCAATGGGCCGGAACCGCCCGTTGATAACGTTCGACCCACCAAGGCGCACCACACGCCCGACGGTTTCAGGAACAACTACATCGGCGCCGTCGACAAGCCCTTCCTTGATCTCCTACGCTGGCGGTATGCCGCCTTTGTTGACGGCCTGCCACCCGAGCCGCGCTCTCCGACACCCACGCAGGCCCCGGATCTGGCGGCCATCCATGCCCATGCCAAAGCGGCTGGCGCCATGCCGCCGATGATCACCTGGATTGGCCACGCCACCACACTGGTACAGGCCGGCGGGCTCAACGTCTTGACCGACCCGATTTTCAGCGAACGCGCCGCGCCGGTGCAACTTTTTGGCCCAAAACGGCAACAACCCCCTGGCGTGGCCATGGTCGACCTGCCGCCGATCGACGTGGTGCTGATTTCGCACAACCACTACGACCACCTGGACCGGCAGAGCGTTTTTGAATTGGAGCAGCGCGCCAAACAGGCCGGGCGGCAAACCTTGTTCCTCGTGCCGCTTGGCCTGAAGGCCTGGTTCGCCAATCTGGGCGTCAAAAATGTCGTGGAGCTCGATTGGTGGGATAAATTCACCGTCGGCGCGGTGGATTTCCATTTGACGCCAGTGCAACACTGGTCGGCGCGCACGATGGCCGACCGCAGCAAAACCTTGTGGGGCGGCTGGGCCGTGTTCAGCCCCGATTTCCACTGGTATTTCGGTGGGGATGCCGGATATTCAAAGGATTTTGCCGACACGCGGCGTTATTTTTCGCGGAAACTGGCAGCCAATGCCAGCGACGGCGGCGGCAAAGAGGCTAGCAAGGCCAAAGTGTTCGACGTGGCGTTGCTGGCGATTGGCGCCTACGAGCCGCGCTGGTTCATGGCGACACAACACATCAACCCGCTCGAGGCTGGCCAGGCGCACATTGATCTGGGCGCGGCGCGCTCAATCGGTGTGCATTGGGGCACCTTCAACCTGACCGACGAAGCCCTGGACCAACCGCCGATTGACTTGGCGGCGGCCAAACGCACGCTGGCCTTGGCGCGGGATGAGTTTATCCTCCTGAAGATCGGCCAAAGCCAGCGTTTTGAGGGGCGCAAGCGATAATCCTGGGCATGACCTCGTTACCCCCGCTGCCCTGTTACCTCAACGGTGAATTCACGCGTTTGCCAGACGCCAAAATCAGCGTTATGGACCGCGGCTTTATCTTCGGCGACGGCGTTTACGAAGTGGTGCCGGTCTATGGCGGCGTGCCGTTTACTTTGAACACCACATGGCGCGGCTGGAGCGCAGCCTGGCCGAGTTGCGCATCCTGCCACCCCTCACGCGGGCAGAGTGGCGTGCAATTGCTATGCAATTAATAGCAAACTATTCATATTATTTGTCGGCCTCTAGCCAATTTTCTTTAGATAAAAATAAAATACCGCCTGATACGCCGCCGGACCAGTTGATTTACATTCAAATCACGCGCGGTGTCGCCCTGCGTGACCATGTCATGCCGCAAAACCTCACCCCCACGGTGTTTGCCATGACCAACGCACTCAAGCAACCCAGCGCAGAACAGCGCGAACACGGCGTGGCCTGCGTCAGCGCCGAGGATTTCCGCTGGGAAAAAGGCCACATCAAGGCTACTAGCCTGCTTGGAGCCGTGTTTGCCCGCCAAATCAGCTTCGACGTCAACGCAGTCGAGACCCTGATGTTCCGCGACGGCTTTTTGACCGAAGCCGCCGCCAGCAATGTCTGGGTGGTCAAAAATGGCAAAGTTTTCGGCTCACCAAAAGACAATTTCGTGCTCGAAGGCATCCGTTATGGTCTTTTTGACGAAATTTGCCGTGAGATTGGCGTTGATTTTGAACTTCGCCACATCACCCGCGAAGAGGTTTTGAATGCCGATGAGTTGTTATTGTCCAGCGCCACCAAAGAGATCTTGGCCATCACCCGGCTGGACGGCCAAGCCGTCGGCAGCGTCGACCACCGTGGCAAACCTGGGCCAATTTATAAGAAGCTGTATATAGCCTATCAAGTCGCTAAAACACGCGAAGTTGCTGCAAATGTTGCCAAATAGCGAATCCTTGATCGATTACCCTTCCTTGTTTCCGATCAAGGTGATGGGTCTTCGCGCGGAGGGTTTGGTACATGCCATCACCCAAATCGCCGCTCAATTTGACCCAAACTTTGACGCGAGCACGGTCGAGCTGCGCGAAAGCAAAGCCGGCAAATACCTGGGCGTGACCATCACGGTCACCGCCACCAGCCGTATGCAACTGGACGAGTTGTATCAGGCCTTGTCGACGCATCCGATGGTGAAAGTCGTCCTTTAGCGCGGCGGTTTTCCGCATGTTTAAAATTCGCACGCTTTTTTTATGAGCTCAATGAACTCTGAGCCATAAGAAATACTGTGCTCAGCCGTGCCCACTTTCCTGAAATGAATGCAAGTTGTTGATTGGCAAAGAGAATCCGGTATTTGTCAAATTAGACAAATATACTATCGATTAATTTGACAATTTAAGTAAACTCTTGGAATGCTAATAGAACAGTCGCTCGCCATTCCATTTCCCGCCGTGCAGGAATATCTCGCCGACACAAATCCGACGGTCGCGACCAGTTATCTTCGTATCACGAATTACGCAACCGCTCCGGCCGGCTCAACCAATCTCCTGACCTGGACGAGCGCGCTGACCCGGCTGTATCACGTTCAGGAAACTCTGAATC
>JANNYX010000494.1:0-1737 GCA_031410295.1 Rhodoferax sp. | reverse complement strand
CCGCCACATGGAGCGCGGCAAATCCGCCTTGCAGGCTTCACTGGCGGGTGCACGCGAGATCGGGTTCACCGTGGTGTCGATCAGCCTGTCGCTCATCGCCGTTTTCATTCCGGTGCTGATGATGGGCGGAATTGTGGGCCGATTCTTCCGCGAGTTTGGCGTGGTGCTGTCGTCAGCGATTTTGGTGTCGATGGTGGTCTCGCTCACCACCACGCCGATGATGTGCGCGCTCCTGATGAAGCCGCAGCCAACCCAACCGCCGTCTGCCATCAGCCGCTGGAGCCAGCGCTTCGGCAAACTCTTCATGCGCGGCTACCGGCGCTCGCTGGCGTGGGCGCTGCGTTACCAGTTTGTCACGCTGCTGGTCTTCATCGGCGTGGTGGCCTGGAACGTGCATTTATACGGCGCCATTCCCAAAGGGTTTTTCCCGCAGCAGGACACCGGCCGGGTGATCGGGTTCATTGACGCCGATCAGGCCACGTCGTTCCAGGCAATGCAGCAACGTCTGGACCGTTTTTTGAGCATCGTGCGCGCTGACCCGGCCGTAGAGCATGTGACGGGTTTTACCGGTGGCTCGCGGCGCAATTCGGCGCAGATGTTCATGTCACTCAAACCCCTGGCCGAACGCGACGTGAGCGCCGAGCAGGTGGTGACACGCCTGCGCGCCAAGTTGTCCAGGGAAGCCGGCGCGAACCTCTTCATGGTGCCGGTGCAGGACATCCGCATCGGCGGGCGCCAGGCCAACGCGGCTTACCAATACACGCTGCAGGGCGACAACCTGGAAGAGTTGCGCCTGTGGGACCCGCGCATCCGCCGTGCCATGATGGCCTTGCCCGAACTGGTCGATGTCAATACCGACCAGCAAGACCGCGGCCTGCAGACCAGCCTGGTGATCGACCGCGACGCTGCCGCGCGCATGGGCCTGTCGGTGCGCAACATCGACAACACCCTGAACAACGCCTTCGGCCAGCGCCAGGTCGGCGTGATCTACAACCCCTTGAACCAATACCGCGTGGTGATGGAACTGGCCCCCGAATATCTGCAAAACCCGGAGTCGCTGCGCAACCTGTTCTTCATCAACAGCATTGGCGAACGTATCCCGCTGGCGAGTTTTGCGCGGCTGGAGCTGACCAACACGCCGCTTTCCGTCAACCACCAAAGCGGCACACCGGCCTCGACCATCAGCTTTAACCTGTCACCGGGCGTCTCGCTGTCTGAAGCGACAGCGGCGGTGGACAACGCGGTGGCCGAACTGGGCGTGCCGGTCTCGGTGCGCGGCACTTTCCAGGGCACAGCGCGGGCCTTTGCCCAATCGCTTCAGAGTCAGCCGATGCTGATCCTGGCCGCCATCATCACCATCTACCTGGTGCTGGGCATCCTGTACGAAAGCCTGATCCACCCGATCACCATTTTGAGCACCTTGCCTTCGGCCGGCATTGGCGCGCTGTTGGCGTTGCAGTGGTTCAACACCGAGTTGTCGATCATCGCTTTCATCGGCATCATCCTCCTGATTGGCATCGTCAAGAAGAACGCCATCATGATGATCGACTTCGCCATCGCGCGGCAACGCCACGGCCACATGACGGCCGCGCAGGCGATTTACACAGCCTGCCAACTTCGCTTTCGACCGATTTTGATGACCTCGGTGGCGGCCATTTTCGGCGCCGTGCCACTGGCCATGCCAACCTGGTTTGGCACCGGTGACGGCGCCGAACTGCGCCAGCCCCTGGGTATAGC
>JANNYX010000493.1:0-7828 GCA_031410295.1 Rhodoferax sp. | reverse complement strand
CAACAACGGCGCCACGTTGAGGAAATTCGGCAAGCTGATCGCTGCCTTGGTCGATGAAGAAGGCGTCAATGAAAAGATGTCCGAGTTCATCACCCCCATCGCCATTCTGGGTGAGCAGATGACCAAGTTCACCACCGAACTGGGCTTCAAGGGCATGCAGAACGCCGACGAAGTGGGTGCCGCAGCGGTCGATTATTTGCGTGTTGCCGGCCACCTGGTCTTTGGCTATTTCTGGGCGTGCATGGCGCAGGTCGCGCAGCGGGAGATCGCGGCAGGCAACCAGGACCCGTTCTACCTGGCCAAATTGCAAACTGCGCGTTTCTACTTCGCCAAATTGTTTCCGCAGACGGCATCGCTGATGCGCACCGCGCGTGCTGGCGCTAAAGTGTTGCTGGACACTGAAGCAGTGTTTGCCTGATTTGTCCCACCCCTATCGCTTTGCAGGAGTCATCATGAAACAATCAGTTTTTGCATTTCTTTCCGTTGCCGTTGCAGGGTTTGCATTTTCAGGAGGCAGCCAGGCCCAGATGACCCCTGTGGGTAACTGGAACACCGTGGACGACAAAACCGGTGGGGTGAAGTCGGAAATCCAGATTCTTGAAAGTTCCGGTGTCTTGAATGGGTCCATCGTCAAGGTGCTGACTAAGGATGCCAAACCGGATGCGGTCTGCGACAAATGTACCGATGACCGCAAGGAGAAACCCATGGTCGGCCTGCAAATCGTCCGGGGCGCCAAGAAGGCGGACGACAAAGACGTGTGGGAAGGCGGCAATATTCTTGACCCGGAAAATGGCAAGACCTACAACCTGCGCCTCACGCCGATTGAGGGTGGCGCGAAACTCGAAGTGCGTGGCTCCATCGGCCCGTTTGGGCGAACGCAGACCTGGGTCCGGGCGAAGTAAGCAAAACCGTCTTTGTCTGGCCGATGAATTGGCCCGCATTGGGCTGCAAGGAAATCAATGTCTCGCTTCAATGTGAAAAAAGTTGCTGTGCTGGGCGCGGGTGTCATGGGCGCACAGATCGCGGCGCACCTGGTCAACCTGCGGGTTCCAGTGCTGTTGTTCGATTTGCCCTATGTACCCAAGGAAGGTGCGCCGGCGTTGCCGGGTGGCAAAAACGCGATAGTTGTCAAGGCGATAGAAGGCCTGAAAAAACTCAAGCCGTCCCCGCTGGGCTTGGCCGAAGACGCGGCGCTGATTGGCATGGCCAACTACGAAGAACACCTGGAGCAGCTCAGGAGTTGTGATCTCGTCATCGAGGCCATCGCCGAGCGTATGGACTGGAAGCTCGATCTTTACAGGAAAATTGCCCCGTTTCTGGCCCCGCACGCCATCGTCGCGTCGAATACCTCGGGCTTGTCGATCACGAAACTGACTGAGGCGCTGCCAGAGGACATCAAGCCGCGTTTCTGCGGCATTCATTTCTTCAACCCACCGCGCTATATGGCGCTGGTGGAGTTGATCAACACGCCGACAACGACGCCACAAATCCTTGACGATCTGGAAACCTTCGTCACCAGCACGCTGGGCAAAGGCGTGGTGCGTGCCAAGGATTCGCCGAATTTCATCGCCAATAGGGTCGGTATCGCCGGCATGCTGGCGACCATGAAAGAAGTGCAGACTTACGGTTTGACATTTGACGTGGTGGACGACCTCACCGGAAAAAAAATGGGCCGCGCCAGCTCGGGCACGTTTCGCACTGCCGATGTGGTCGGTCTTGACACGATGGGCCATGTCATCAAGACCTTGCAGGACACGCTTAGCATCGACGCCAGCAAAGGGACCTTGCAGTACGATCCGTTCTACGCCAGTTTCGCCACCCCCGAGGTTTTGAAAACCCTGCTGGAAATGGGCAACTTCGGGCAGAAAACAAAAGCGGGCTTCTTCAAGAAGGTGGGTCGTGACATCTTGCGGTTTGACCTGGCGTCGCGCGAGTATGTTTCTGCCGGCGAGAAGGCCGATGAGGTTTACGCCCGCATGCTGAAAAAACCGGCCGCTGAGCGGCTTAGGCTGCTGCGCAACAGCGAAGGCCCACAGGGCCGGTTCCTTTGGGCAATTTTGCGCAACAGTTTTCATTACGCCGCGGTGCACCTGGGCAACATCGCCGACAACGCGCGCGACGTGGACTTTTGCATGCGCTGGGGCTTTGGCATGAAACACGGCCCGTTTGAACTGTGGCAGGAAGCCGGCTGGCTGGCCGTTGCCAACATGGTCAAGGAAGACATTGACGCGGGCAATGCCCTGTGTGGCGCACCGCTGCCTGATTGGGTATTCAAAGGCCCGGTAGCCGAATCCAACCACGGCGCGGGCGGTGTCCACACACCCGAAGGTTCCTGGAATCCGGGCAGCGGACTGTTCGTGCCGCAGCGCGCCTTGCCGGTTTATGCGCGTCAGCATTTTCCCGAATCAGTATTGGGCGCCAACACGCCCGCAGCCGAGACGGCAGGCAAGACCCTGCATGAAGACGACGCCATCAGGCTGTGGACGCTCGACCATGAGGTTGTTATCGCCTCTATCAAGACCGAGATGCATGCCATCGGCCCCGGTGTGGTTGAGGGCCTGACACGCGCGGTGGACTTGGCCGAATCAAATTACAAGGGACTGGTGATCTGGTCGCCCGACGAGATGTTCTCCGTGGGTGCCGACCTGCAAGCCATGTTGCCAGCCTTCCTGATGGCGGGTGTCAGCGCCATCGACGCGGCGGAACTGGAAATGCAGCAGATGATGCTGCGCCTGCGGTATGCCAGCGTGCCGGTGGTGTCCGCGGTGCGCGGTTTGGCGCTGGGCGGCGGTTGCGAATTGACCGCCTATTCCAGCAAACGCGTGGTGGCAATGGAGAGTTATATGGGCCTCGTGGAGGTGGGCGTTGGGCTGGTGCCTGGCGCGGGGGGCCTGGCCTACATCGCGCGTCGCGCGGCAGAAAACGCTGCAAACTCGACGGTCAAGGACCTGCTGCCCTTTCTCACGGAAGGTTTCACTGCCGCTGCGAGCGCCAAAGTCGGCACCAGTGCGCTTGAATCTCGAAAATTGGGTTTCCTGTTGGACAGCGATTTAATCGTGGCCCACAAGGACGAGCTGCTTTACATATCAATCAACGAGGCCAGGGCCTTGTTCGCCAGTGGTTACCGAGCGCCCCACAAGCGCCTGTTTTCGGTGGCTGGCCGCAGTGGCAAGGCCACGATCCTGGGCCAGCTCGTGAACCTGCGCGATGGTGGTTTCGCAAGCGGCCACGACTTCCACATCGCCTCTCTGATTGCGGGCGTGGTGACCGGCGGTGATGTCGACGCGGGTACGCTGGTGAGTGAAGAGTACCTGATGGCGCTGGAACGCAAGGCGTTCGGTTCACTGCTCACCCATCCCAAGACCCAGGAACGGATCATGGGCATGATGAACACGGGCAAGCCGGTGCGAAACTGAGAAAGACAGGACATGAAGCAAGTTCAAGACGCCTATATCGTTGCCGCCACGCGCACGCCAATTGGCCGTTCGCACAGAGGATATTTCAAAAATATGCGGCCGGATGATCTGCTGGCCGTCGCCCTCAGGGCGGCCATGGCGCAGGTGCCGGATCTGGACCCAAAGGCTGTTGAGGATGTGATCTGCGGCTGCGCCATTCCGGAGGCCCAACAGGGTCTGAATGTCGCCCGCATCGGCGCCATCCTGGCGGGGCTGCCAAACAGCGTGGGCGGAATCACGGTGAACCGGTTTTGCGCGTCAGGCCTGTCTGCCGTGCAGATGGCGGCGGACCGCATTTGCGTGGGCGAGGCCGACGTGATGATCGCGGCGGGCGTCGAGAGCATGAGCATGGTGCCGATGATGGGTAATTTGCCCAGCCTGTCGCCGGCCATTTTTAGCAACACCGATGATGTGGAGAACTACGGCATTGCCTACGGCATGGGCCTGACGGCCGAAAAGGTGGCGACGCAATGGAAGATCAGCCGCGACGCCCAGGACGAGTTTGCCTACCGCTCCCACATGAAGGCGATTGCCGCCATGAAGGCAGGCGACTTCACCGGCGAGATCACCCCGGTGATTGTCCAAGAGCGCGCCGTCAACCTGGATACCGCGCAAGTGGCTGTGACAACCCGCTCGGTCAATCTGGACGAAGGCGCCCGGCTCGACACCACCGTGGAGGGCCTTGGCAAGCTCAAAACCGTGTTTGCCGCGCGTGGCTCCGTGACAGCGGGCAACAGTTCACAAACCTCCGACGGCGCCGGCGCACTGATTCTCGCCAGCGAGTCTGCGGTGAAACGTTTTGGCTTGACGCCTCTGGCGCGTTTCGTGAGTTACGCCAGTCGGGGTGTGCCGCCGCACATCATGGGTATCGGCCCCATTGAGGCGATACCGGCCGCGCTACGGTACGCGGGATTGAAGCAGGACGACATCGACTGGATTGAATTGAACGAGGCCTTTGCCGCGCAATCGCTGGCGGTCATCAACACTCTGGGCTTGAACGTCGCCAAGGTCAACCCGATGGGTGGCGCGATCGCCCTGGGTCATCCCCTGGGCGCGACCGGCGCCATCCGCTCGGCGACCGTGGTTCACGCCTTGCGGCGAAATAATCTGAAGTTCGGCATGGTCACCATGTGTGTGGGAATGGGGCAGGGCGCCGCTGGCATTTTTGAACGGGCCTGAACCGTCGAAATTGGTCAAAGTCCTCCAGTTCCATGTCAACCCACGTTTTTGACACTGGCATTGCACTGACGGCACTGGAGGACGGTAGTTTTACAGGCTGTACCAGCCCGGCTTATGCGAATATAGTTGGACCCTTTGGGGGCATGACGGCGGCGCAGGCGATGCACGCAATCATGCTGCACCCAGAGCGCTTGGGTGAGCCGGCGGCATTCACGGTTAATTTTGCCGCCGCTCTGGCCGATGGGACCTTCACCGTCAACGTCCACCCCGGTCGCATCAGAAGCTCCGATGGAATGGGTGCGGCGGTATGAAATCCGCCACCTGGCCGGCTCGATGCCGCGGCTGTGGGATGGCACGGACAGTGGCAGCAGCCTCTCGCAACTTTGGGTGCGGGATGCGGATTTGCGCACTCTGGATTTTTGTTCGCTCACGGCGCTGGCCGATGTGTTTTTCCCCCGCGTTTTCGTACGTCGGCCCTTGCGCGTCCCGATTGGCACAGTCACAATGACCGTGTATTTCCATGCCAACGCTGGCCAGCTCAGCCAAACCGGCAGCGGTTACCTGCTTGGCCAAGCCCGCGCCCAGGCGTTTCACAACGGGTTTTTCGACCAGACCGCGCAGATGTGGAATGAGGCGGGAGAATTGTTGGTCACATCCCATCAACTGGTGTATTTCAAGGAATGAACAAAACAGCGTTGATCATTGGTGCTGGCGATGCCACTGGGGGTGCCGTGGCAAGGCGCTTCGCGCGCGAAGGTTTCACGGCCTGTGTCACGCGCCGAAGCCTGGACAAGCTCCAGCCGTTGCTGGATCAGATTCAGGCCGATGGTGGTACGTGCCATGGTTTTGCGTCTGATGCCCGAAAAGAAGAAGAGGTGGTCGCGCTGGTTGAACAAATCGAATCGACCATCGGCCCCATCGAGGTTCTGGTGTTCAACATCGGCGCCAATGCGCCCAGTAGCATCCTTGACGAAACCGCCCGCAAATATTTCAAGATCTGGGAGATGGCCTGTTTTGGCGGTTTCCTCAATGGCCGTGAGGTCGCCAAACGCATGGTGGGCCGTGCCGCCAAAGAGCGGCATCAGACCATCATCTTCACGGGCGCCACTGCGTCGTTGCGCGGCTCGGCCAATTTTGCCGCCTTTGCCGGCGCCAAACATGCGCTGCGGGCGCTGGCGCAAAGCATGGCGCGCGAGCTGGGTCCCCTGGGCATCCATGTGGCCCACAGCATCATTGATGGCGCCATCGACACCGCCTTCATTCGCGATAATTTTCCCGAGCGTTACGCCATGAAGGCGCAAGACGGCATCCTGAACCCTGACCACATCGCAGACGCCTATGTGATGTTGCACAAGCAGCCCCGTGACGCCTGGACGCACGAGCTCGACCTTCGCCCCTACCTGGAAAAATTCTGAATAACCATGACGAAATCGTTGGACTTTTATTTTGACTTCGGCAGTCCTGCGGCCTACTTGGCCTACACACAGCTGCCAAAAATTTGCGCTGAATCGGGCGCCAGCGTCATCTGGAAGCCGATGTTGCTGGGCGGCGTTTTTCAGGCCACCGGCAACAGTTCTCCGGCCGCCGTGCCCGCCAAGGGCAAATACGTGTTTGGTGACTTGCAGCGGTTTGCTGCCCGTTACGGCGTGCCCTTCAAACACAACCCCTTCTTCCCGATCAACACCTTGATGCTGATGCGCGGCGCAGTGGGCCTGCAGATGCGCAAAGATGACCGCTTTGGCGCTTACCTCAAGGCGATTTTTGAGGCGATCTGGGTCAATGGCAAGAATCTGAATGACCTGGCTGTCACCGGCACTGTGCTGCACGAGGCCGGCTTCGACGCAGCAGCGATTTTGGGACTGGTCAGCCAGCAAGATGTCAAGGACCGGCTCAAAGTCCTGACGCAACGGGCTGTTGAGCGCGGCATATTCGGGGCCCCGACGATGTTCGTCAACGACCAGATGTTCTGGGGCCAGGACCGCCTTGATTTTGTGCGCGAAGCCCTGAAGGACCTGCCATGAGCGACATTCTGTGCCACACCGAAGGCGGCGTGTTGACCATCACCCTGAACCGTATCGAGAAGAAAAATTCCATCACGGCGGCCATGTATGCGGCGCTGGCTGACGCGTTGAACCAGGCGCAAGAGGATGCAGCCGTGCGCGTAGCGTTGATTCAGGGCCATGCCACAGTCTTCAGCGCGGGCAACGATATTGCCGACTTCCAAAAAGGCCCTCCGCAATCCCAGGAGGAATCGGAGGTGATGCGCTTTTTGCGCGCCATCTCCACCTTCCCCAAACCACTGGTGGCGGCCGTGTGTGGCCCGGCGGTCGGCATCGGCACCACATTGCTTTTCCATTGCGACCTGGTCTATGCCGGTGACAACGCGGCGTTTTCAATGCCCTTTGTCAACCTTGGCCTGGTGCCCGAAGCCGCGTCCAGCCTGTTGGTGCCGCAAATGATGGGTTACCACCGCGCGGCTGAAGCATTGCTGCTGGGTGAGCCCTTCATGGCGGAAGCGGCCATGGAGGTCGGCCTGGTCAACCGCATCGTGCCACCGATGGAGGCCAACGGCATTGCGCAGGCGCAGGCGCGCAAACTCGCAGCCAAGCCCCTGAGCGCCCTGGTCGAGACCAAACGGCTGATGAAAAAGGGCCAGGCCGGTTTGATCGCGCAACAGATGGACGACGAGGCTGCGAGCTTTGGCCGACTGCTCAAGGCGCCCGAAGCCAAAGAGGCCTTCACCGCCTTCCTGGAAAAACGCAAGCCGGATTTCAGCCGGGTTTGAAGTCGGCTTGCGTCCCCGACTATCAACTTGAACGCGCAAGTTGAGTACCCAAGAGTCATTCCGCGTAACCGAAACCGTCGCTGCCATGACCCCAAGCCCTGCCGAGTCCGCCGACCAGTTCGCACGGCGGCGCCGTATCCGAGGGTCCGTAGCGCGGACAGATCGAATTTCGCGATGTCCGGCTGATCGAGCAGCATTCGCACCATCATCGGCACCAGCACGACGTGCGTGATTTTCTCGTCCTGCAGCACCTTCAGCAAGGCACGCGGCTCAAACGCCGGCAATTCGTCAGACGGAGTTGTGGGTAGTGCGCTGATGGTTGGAGTTGCGTTCGCCGTTTGATTTGCGTTTGGTGATGTTGCTGCTTCGTTGGTGTTATTCTGGGTATTCGCAGCATCATCAGCTTTCA
>JANNYX010000492.1:0-5510 GCA_031410295.1 Rhodoferax sp. | reverse complement strand
TATAGCGGTGGCTCAACTCGGCCGCGGCGACGATGGCCGGGTCGGTGATCTGAACGCCGTGGTGCGTCTCGTAGCGCGCTTGCAAACCACGCAGGATGGCGATGGTGGCTTCCACAGTGGGCTCACCCACCAGAATTTTCTGGAAGCGCCGTTCCAGCGCCGCGTCTTTTTCAATGTATTTGCGGTATTCGTCCAGTGTGGTCGCGCCCACACAATGCAATTCGCCACGGGCCACCGCCGGCTTGAGCATGTTGCCGGCGTCCATCGCGCCTTCGGCTTTGCCGGCGCCGACCATGGTGTGCAGTTCGTCAATGAACACAATCGTCTGGCCTTCGTCTTTGGCCAGGTCCTTGAGCACGTTTTTCAGGCGTTCTTCAAATTCCCCGCGAAACTTGGCACCGGCCAGCAGTGCCGCCATGTCGAGCGACAACACGCGTTTGCCTTTCAACGACTCGGGCACTTCGCCAGCGACGATGCGCTGCGCCAGGCCTTCGACAATGGCGGTTTTGCCTACGCCCGGTTCACCAATCAATACCGGGTTGTTTTTGGTGCGCCGTTGCAGCACCTGGATGGCGCGGCGGATTTCGTCGTCGCGGCCAATCACCGGGTCCAGTTTGCCCATGCGGGCGCGTTCGGTGAGGTCGATGCAGTATTTTTTGAGCGACTCGCGCTGGTCTTCGGCGTCGGCGCTGCTGACATTTTCTCCACCCCGAACGGCGTCGATGGCGGCTTCCAGCGATTTGCGCGTCAGGCCCTGCTCGCGCGCGGCCTTGGCGAGGTCTTGTTTGCTATCGGACAGGGCCAGCATAAAAAGTTCTGCGGCGATGAACTGGTCGCCGCGCTTGATGGATTCCTTCTCAGAAGCTTGCAGCAACGAAACCATGTCGCGCCCGACCTGCACCTGCTCATGGCCTTCTACCTGCGGCAGCTTCTTCATGGCGGACTCCGCCAGCGCCAGCAGGCCAGGCACCTTCACACCGGCTCGTTGCAGCAGTGCTTTGGGGCCGTCTTCCTGGCGCAACATCGCCGCCAGCACGTGCGCGGGCTCGATGTAGGCGTGGTCCTGGCCCAGAGCGAGCGTTTGTGCGTCGTTCAGAGCCTCTTGGAATTTGGTGGTTAGTTTGTCAGTTCTCATGGCATCCATGTTGGGTGGCCTGCGTTGATTTCAAGGCATGGTAGTCTTGGCCAAAATGCCAGGCGCTTGATCCAAATCAATTTTGCGCATTGCGCCAGTCCGTTTGCCCGTCTTGAGTTTGTCCTTGTTCAGACATCCCGTTGTGCGCATTGCCCTGGCTACCACCCTGTTGGTAGCCTCATTTGCCATGTACGCGCCGGTTTTGGCTGTCCTGCTCCAGCAACAAGGGCATGGCACGCTGGCGGTCGGCGTATTTGCCATGATCGGTTTTGCCTGCGTCGCGGCCCTGATTCCTTTTTTGCCAACCTTGTTTGCCCACTTTGGCGAAGTGCAGGTGTTTCAGACGGGTTGCCTGTTGTGGTTCATCTCCGGCCTGGGCTATGCGGCGTTTGACGGGTTCACGGTCTGGAGCGGCTTTGCCGTGTTGGGCGGTCTGGGCGCAGCCGCCGTGTGGAACGCCACCGAATCGTTGATTGCACGTTATTCAGCACCCGAACAACGCGGGCGCATTACGGGGCTGTACCAAACCTTGCTGGGCGCCGCCTTGGCAGCCGGGCCGTTTGTGCCCTCGTTGCTGCAAATCTCCGGCCAGCAGGCGCTGATCGCGGTTTGTTTTGTGCAAGCGATTGCAATAGGACTGGTCGCCCGACTGCCGCCGCTGCCCGTACAGGCAAGCGCAGCCTCACTGAATCGGGAGAACCGTGCACAAGCGACGCCAGAGCGGTCGAAGCCGCGGGTTGCAGCCATGTCGACCTGGCAGGCGCTGGGCAAAGTGCCCGTTCTGGCTGGCATCGCCTTTGCTGGCGGGGTGTTTGAAGGCGGTTTGGGCAGTGTCAGCGCAGCCCATGGCGCCGCCTTGGGACTGAGCATGGCAGCTGCCGCCAGCATCGTTGGCGCCCTGGGGGTTGGCAGCTTCCTTTTTCAATACCCGGCCGGCATGCTGGCAGACCGGGCGATGCCATCGCGCGTCTTTGGTGCGGCCGGTTTCCTCTTGTTCACCAGCAGCGTTTTGATGGTTTGGTCACCGGAGCTGCCCTGGTTGTGGTGGGCCTGCGCCTTCATTTGGGGCGGTGTGGGCGGCGCGTTGTACACCCTGACCATGATTCGTGTCGCCCACCAATTCAGCGGGCAAGACACCTCGGCGGGCACGGCCGCCATGATCGCTGGCTACACCTTGGGTGGTGCGGTAGGCCCGGTGGTCAGCGGCGCCGCCCTGCAGAATTTCGCGGCGGCGGGTCTGGCCCTGTGGCTCGGCGCTTTATCGGTGCTGGTGATGGCCCTGGCAAGGCGTGTGGCGGCATCTAAAATCACGCCGTGAATATTCATCAGCTTAACCTGGGTTACCTGCCGGATCAAGATCGGGTGCTGGCGCGCATCAACACCAACTCCGGCGTGGAGTTTCGCCTCTGGTTCACTCGGCGGCTCACCATCGGCCTGCTGCCCGTATTGCGCAAGGTGCTGGCCGACCAGGTTCAGCGCAGCCTGTCAGCCGACTCTGCTGAATCCGGCCTGTCCGCCAAGGATCCGAAGGTGCGGGAGTTCCTGGGCGAATTCAAGAAAGAGCAGGCATTGCAGCAGGCTGATTTCAAGACGCCCTACAAGGCGACCAATGCCGCGGCGTCAGTGGAAGAGCCCCTCTTGGTATCCGAGGTGCAAATGACACCGCTGGCCAATGGGCAGGTGGAAATCAAGTTCAGCGCCAAGCCGCCTCAATCGGGCAAGCAGGCCGAGGTGCGGATGGCTCTGGACCACAAGTTGATGCATGGCTTGCTGCACCTCTTGGAGAAGTCATTCAACGAATCCAAGTGGGGCCAGGTGGCCTTGGCCGGAGTCGACGCCGAGGCTGCGGTGGAGCCTCCTGCAGCGGCATCGCGACCGCAGTATTTGAACTAGCCGGCCGGCAACAACGTCAATCGACCACCAGGTTGGGCGCCTCTATGCCCCAGCGCGCCAGCGCGGCGTCATCGCTGACGCGGGCGTCCACCCATTTCGCACCGTCGGGCGTGGTTTCTTTTTTCCAGAATGGCGCCTGTGTTTTAAGGTAGTCCATCAAGAACTCACAGGCCTTGAAACTCTCGCCGCGGTGTGCGGATGTGACCGCGACCAGCACGATCTGCTCCAGTGGTTGCAGCAGGCCGACGCGGTGCACAACGCGCGCGCCCAAAATGTCAAAACGCTGGTGCGCTTCGTCAATCATCAGCTCAATCGACTTTTCGGTCATGCCGGGGTAGTGCTCCAGCTCCAGCGTGCTGACGTCGCCTGCGGCGCCCGTATTTCGATCCCGTACCGTGCCGATGAATGAACACACTGCGCCCACCCGCATGTCTTGCGCGCGCAAGGCCGCCAGCTCCTGGCTCACTTCAAAATCGGCGCTTTGAATGGTAACCCGTGAAGAACCCATGCCCACAATTGTGTTGGAAATTGGCAAGGCTCGCTCAGCCACCGGTGACGGGGGGGAAAAAAGCGACTTCAGCGCCTTCTTGCAAAGTGCTGGATTCTGCCGCCATCACCTGATTCTGTGCAACACGCAAAGCTTTGCCGCGCGCCAGCGCCTGGGCGTGGGCGCCTCCGCGTGCGATGAGTTCGTCACGCAGTTCAGCCAGGGTGTGGGCAGAAGTCTGCAACACCTCACTGCCTTGCCCGACCGCTTCACGAATCGAGGCGAAATATTTCACGGTGATTTTCATGACAACAAATCCGACAAGGCCATGAATTGCACTTTGTCGCCATGCGCAACCGTCTGCCCGGCGGGCAAGTCAACCAAACCATCGGCCCAGACGGCCGAGGTCAACACGCCTGAGCTTTGGTTGGGATACAAATCTAGGGAGCCTGCGCCATTGCGCCGCACCCGCAAAAATTCACGCCGTTTGTCGGCCCTGGGCCAATTGAAATTCGCCGGCTGGGCACAGCTTGCCACCGTCACCGCTTCAACCCCTTGCAAACGCAGCAAAAACGGCCGCACCAGCAGCAAGAACGTGACAAAACTCGACACCGGGTTGCCCGGCAGGCCGATGAAATGCGCGCCGTTGACGCGTCCATAAGCGAAAGGTTTTCCCGGCTTCATGGCGATTTGCCACAGTTGCAGTTCACCCAGAGCCTGGACCGCCGGTTTGATGTGGTCTTCTTCGCCGACCGACACACCACCGCTGGTGAGGATCAGGTCGTGGCACTTCGAAGCTTTGCTCAGCGCGTCCAGTGTGGCGTCCAGGCGATCCGGCACGATGCCAAAATCGGTCACATCGCAGCCCAGCCGGTGCAACAAGGCGCGCAGAAAAAACCGGTTGGAGTTGTAGATCGCGCCGGGCCGCATCGCTTTTGGTGCGATGTCTCCCGGCATCACCAACTCGTCACCGGTGGAGAACAGCGCCACTTTCGGGCGGGCCGCCACCTGCAGCAGGTTCATGCCGATGCTGGCTGCCAGGCCAAGTTCCGCCGGCCCAAGCCGTGTCCCTTGTCGCAGCACCACGGCGCCGAGTTTGACGTCTTCACCGGCGCGGCGAATCCATTGACCGGGCGCGGGCACCCCTTTGACACGAACAACAACCGCCGAGGAATCGCCGCCGACCACCTCGCAGTCTTCCTGCATCACCACCGCATCGGCGCCCGGCGGGATCGGCGCGCCAGTAAAGATACGTGCCGCACTGCCGGCCTGCAGCGGCTGGCCACTGGTACCGGCTGCGATACGTTGCGTCAGTGGCAATTCCACGCCGGCATGGGGCACATCGACACAACGCAGCGCGTACCCATCCATCGCGCTGTTGTCCTGCGGGGGCGCCTGCAAGGCACTCACGGCATGCTGCGCCAGCACACGGCCATCGGCGTCAAACGTAAACACCTCTTCGCGAGCTTCAAGCGGACGCGCCTGCGCCAGCAGCTCTGCGAGGGCAGTGTCCAGCGATTTCAGCGGCGCTCGGGCCGGCGCCGGCGGTGCCGCGACAGTGGTCGGCGTTGCGGCGTTCATCCAAATACCTCAGCACGGTAGTCGAAGCGCGCGGGGTTGGCCAGCATCCAGTCCACCACAGCCTGGGGATTGTTCAGGTCCAGGACCGGGCGCATGGTGGCTACCGGCAGGTCCTGCGGAGAATCGGTCACGATGGCGGCCACAAAAGGGTCGTCCACATATCGCGCTGGTTTGTTTTCCGAAGCCCGCCAGACTTCAATTTTGTGGATGTCGCTGTTCTTGAAACCTTCGACAATGACCCAGTCCACGCCGTCGTACAACTCGGCGATCACCTGGTGCACCGTGAGTGCAGCTTCCTGCTCGAATTCACGCATCAGCGCCAGGCGCGTGTTGGACGCCACCACCACTTCAAAAGCGCCAGCAGCGCGGTGGCGCCAGGTGTCTTTGCCTTCATGGTCGATGTTGAAACTGTGG
>JANNYX010000491.1:0-4767 GCA_031410295.1 Rhodoferax sp. | reverse complement strand
TAATCTTGCCAACGCAGATGGCGATCCCGCTGCAAATGGACTTGAATCCGTGGAACAGTTGGTCGCTGCATTGTGGCGTGTTTGAAGGCGAGTCTCGACCGAGCTGGCCGACAAACACATTTAGAAGGAGTAGACCTTGAGTCTTAATCGCAGTGAGAAAGAAGCGGTCATCAGTGATGTGACAGGCCTCGCCGCAAAAGCTCAAACGCTTGTGATGGCGGAATACCGCGGCATCACGGTCGCTGACATGACCAAATTGCGCTCGGCAGCGCGCAGCAACGGTGTGAGCCTCAGCGTGTTGAAAAACACCTTGGCGCGCCGGGCTGTCGCTTCCAGTGGATTTGCCGTTGTCTCTGACCTGATGACCGGTCCGCTGATCTATGGCTTCTCGGTAGATGCAGTCGCAGCCGCGAAAGTGGTGGCGGAGTTCGCGAAAACCAATGACAAATTGGTGATCCGCGGTGGTGCATATGCCGGTATGGCCCTGGACGTGAATGGCGTAAAGCAATTGGCAAGCATCCCCACCAAAGAGGTGTTGCTGGCGCAATTGCTGGGCTTGATGCAATCCCCGATATCGAGGACAGCGCGCGTTCTGGCCGCCATCGCGGCAAAAAAGGGCGCCGACGCGGCCCCCGTGGCAGCTGACGCCGCCGAAACAGTTGCGGCTTGAAGAGCGGCAACTTTTAAACCAACTTAACGGAAATTAGAGGAAATCAAAATGGCATTCGATAAAGACTCATTTTTGACCGCGCTGGACAGCATGACGGTCATGGAACTCAACGATCTGGTGAAAGCCATCGAAGAGAAATTTGGCGTGAGTGCAGCCGCCATGGCGGCTCCGGTCGCTGGCGGTGGTGCGGCCGCTGTGGTCGAAGAAAAGACCGAATTCAACGTGGTGCTGCTGGAAGCGGGCGCCAACAAGGTTCAGGTCATCAAGGCGGTTCGCGAGATCACCGGCCTGGGTCTAAAAGAAGCCAAAGACTTGGTCGACGGCGCGCCAAAGAACGTGAAAGAAGGTATTGCAAAAGCAGATGCCGAAGCCGCGTTGAAGAAGCTTGCGGACGCTGGCGCCAAGGCCGAACTCAAGTAATTGCGGTGGATCTTGAGGCTGGAGAGCTCGCAGGGGCCTCCAGCCTTTGGTGCTTGTAAAGAGTACACCGAAAAGCGTTCTGCACGGACGTTTTTCAGTGTCTTCTAATTGATAAATCGGAAGATGCCTTGGTTCGGGTTGTGCGCAACGTACAACTGTCCGCCAGTGATTGGTAGTGGCCAATCGCCAAGATGCACTCAGGATCCCTAGTCTTTGCCCGGAGAACTCATGGCTTACACATACACCGAACGCAAACGCATCCGGAAAAATTTCGGCAACCGCGATAGCGTGCTTGAAATTCCCTATTTGTTGCAGATGCAGAAAGATGCCTACACGGCGTTCCTACAGGCTGACGTTGCACCCAAAAAACGCACCGTCGAAGGTTTGCAGGCCGCTTTTGATGCCGCATTCCCGATCGTTTCGCACAACGGTTTTGTTGAGATGAAGTACCAGGAGTACAACCTTGCGAAACCTGCTTTTGACGTACGCGAATGCCAGACTCGCGGCTTAACTTTCGCATCAGCTGTAAGGGCCAAAGTTCAACTGATCATTTACGACCGCGAGTCATCGACCAGCCAGAACAAGGTGGTCAAAGAGGTCAAGGAGCAGGAAGTCTACATGGGCGAAGTACCGCTCATGACGAACAAAGGTTCGTTCATCATCAACGGTACAGAACGCGTGATCGTGTCTCAGCTGCACCGCTCGCCTGGCGTATTCTTTGAACATGACAAGGGCAAAACACACAGCTCAGGCAAGTTGTTGTTTTCAGCTCGCATCATTCCATACCGCGGGTCATGGCTCGACTTTGAGTTCGATCCGAAAGACATCCTGTATTTCCGCGTCGATCGTCGCCGCAAAATGCCGGTCACAATTCTGCTCAAGGCCATCGGCCTGAACCATGAATCGATTCTGGCCAACTTTTTTGTCAATGACAATTTCCGGTTGATGGACAGCGGAGCCCAGATGGAATTTATAGCCGAGCGCTTGCGCGGTGAAGTTGCGCGGTTTGACATCACGGACAAGGCCGGTAAGGTTGTGGTTGCGAAAGACAAACGGGTTACCGCACGGCACACTCGCGAACTCGAGCAAAGCGGCACGACGCACATCAGTGTGCCAGAGGACTTCCTCGTTGGCCGAGTGGTTGCGCGCAGTATTGTGGATGCCGATACTGGTGAAATCATTGCCAAGGCGAATGAAGAGTTGACCGAAACCTTGCTCAAAAAGCTGCGCACTGCCAGCGTGCAGGAATTGGCCTGCATCTATACCAACGAGTTGGACCAAGGCGCCTACATTTCTCAAACCTTGCGCAGCGACGAAACCGCTGACGAGTTTGCCGCGAGGGTCGCCATTTACCGCATGATGCGCCCCGGCGAGCCGCCGACAGAAGACGCCGTACAGGCCCTGTTTCAGCGCCTCTTCTATAACCCTGACACCTACGACTTGTCCCGCGTTGGTCGCATGAAGTTCAACGCAAAAATGGGCCGAACCGAATCCACGGGCCCGATGGTGCTGACCAATGAAGACATTCTGTCAGTGGTAAAGATATTGGTCGATCTGCGAAACGGCCGCGGTGAAGTGGACGACATTGACCACCTCGGCAACCGCCGCGTGCGTTGCGTCGGTGAGCTCGCTGAAAACCAGTACCGTACCGGCTTGGCGCGAATTGAGAAAGCCGTGAAAGAGCGTTTGGGTCAAGCAGAACAGGAACCGCTTATGCCGCACGACCTGATCAATAGCAAACCAATTTCTGCGGCTCTCAAGGAGTTTTTCGGGGCGTCGCAGCTGAGCCAGTTCATGGATCAGACCAACCCGCTGTCCGAGATCACTCACAAGCGCCGCGTGTCGGCATTAGGCCCCGGTGGTCTAACGCGGGAGCGTGCCGGTTTTGAAGTACGTGACGTACACGTGACGCACTACGGTCGAGTTTGTCCGATCGAAACCCCTGAGGGTCCCAATATCGGACTAATCAACTCGCTGGCGCTTTATGCGCGATTGAACGAATATGGTTTCATCGAAACGCCGTACCGCCGGGTGATTGACACCAAGGTGACGAACGAAATAGATTACCTCTCTGCCATCGAAGAAGGTAAGTATGTAATTGCCCAGGCCAACGCCGTGCTGGACAAAGACCACAAGTTGACCGGAGACTTGGTCTCGGCCCGTGAAAAAGGCGAGTCCATCCTGGTTGGCGCAGAACGCGTCCAGTACATGGACGTTTCACCGGCACAAATCGTGTCTGTGGCCGCTTCGCTAGTGCCGTTCCTGGAGCATGACGACGCAAATCGTGCCTTGATGGGTGCAAACATGCAGCGCCAGGCAGTGCCGGTACTGCGACCTGAAAAAGCCTACGTCGGCACCGGCATCGAACGCGTTTCCGCGGTTGACTCTGGCACAGTCGTCACCGCTACTCGTGGCGGTGTCGTGGATTATGTTGACGCAACCCGCGTCGTGATTCGCGTCAACGACGCAGAGGCTATTGCGGGAGAGGTTGGCGTTGACATTTACAACCTGATCAAATACCAACGCTCCAACCAGAATACCAATATCCACCAACGCCCCATCGTCAAGAAGGGCGATAAGTTGGCTAAGGGTGACGTAATAGCTGACGGTGCGTCCACCGATTTGGGGGAACTCGCACTGGGCCAGAACATGTTGGTGGCATTCATGCCATGGAACGGCTACAACTTCGAAGATTCAATCCTGATCAGCGAACGCGTTGTTGCGGAAGACCGCTATACCTCGATTCACATCGAGGAGCTTGTCGTGATGGCGCGCGATACCCGGCTAGGCGCTGAAGAAATAACGCGCGACATTCCCAACCTGAGCGAACAACAGCTCAATCGCCTAGACGAGTCAGGGATAATTTATGTAGGCGCCGAAGTCCAGCCCGGTGACACCCTGGTTGGCAAGGTCACGCCAAAAGGCGAGACTACGCTTACGCCAGAAGAGAAGCTGCTGCGGGCCATCTTTGGCGAAAAAGCCAGTGATGTCAAAGACACTTCTTTGCGCGTCGACCAGGGCTCGCAGGGCACAGTCATCGACGTACAGGTTTTTACCCGCGAGGGCATTACCCGGGACCGCCGTGCCCAACAGATCATTGACGACGAGCTCAAGCGATTCCGACTGGACTTGAATGACCAATTGCGAATCGTCGAGGCTGACGCTTTCGAGCGGATTGAAAAGCTGCTTTCGGGCAAGTCTGCCAATGGTGGACCCAACAAATTGGTCAAAGGAACGAAGATAGACAAGGCCTACCTCGCATCCGTGGAGAAATTCCATTGGTTCGATATTCGCCCGGCTGACGAAGAAGTCGCATCGCAACTGGAGTCCATCAAGAACTCCATCGAGCAACAGCGCCACAGTTTCGACCTGGCTTTTGAAGAAAAGCGCAAGAAGCTGACGCAAGGCGACGAGCTGCCAGCAGGCGTGCTGAAGATGGTCAAGGTCTACATCGCGGTCAAGCGCCGCCTGCAGCCTGGTGACAAGATGGCCGGCCGCCACGGTAACAAGGGTGTGGTCTCCAAGATCACCCCGGTGGAAGACATGCCTTACATGGCTGACGGTACCCCCGTGGACATCGTGTTGAACCCCTTGGGCGTTCCATCACGTATGAACATTGGCCAGGTGCTGGAAGTGCACTTGGGCTGGGCCGGCAAGGGCATCGGCCAGCGCATCGG
>JANNYX010000490.1:0-1533 GCA_031410295.1 Rhodoferax sp. | reverse complement strand
CCAGGTGCCGGCCGGACTCCAGTGCGATGCCGGTCTCGGTGAAGGCTGTTATCCGGTCCGTCACCACCGATGCCTTCCCGGATGTGATGGCTTTGAACAGGTCGCCGTCGGGAACCAGGCACAGGCGCTGCTCCCACGGGTTGTAGCGCGGCGTGAAATGGGTCTTGACGTCGTAGTCCGGCCCCAGCGCCATGCGCACCCCGCCAAGCAGCAGGCGTTTCATTTTGGCCGGATCCGTGCGGCACAGCCTGAACACGTACATACCCAGAAGCACCCGCTTCCAGCGCGTGAGCGCGTAAGCCAGCTTCGATGGCAACCAGAGGCGCAACTTGTTGTGCCATGCGTCTTCGCTCGGACGCGCCACGACATAGGTGGGCGAGCGCTGCAGCATGGTGACGTGGGCGGCTTTCTTGGCCAGCTCGGGTAACAGCGTCACGGCCGTCGCGCCGCTGCCGATCACCACCACCCGTTTGCCGGCGTAGTTCACATCGCGGGTCCATTTCTGCGGATGTACGAGGTCACCGGCAAAATTCTCCAGGCCGGGAAATTCTGGCGTGAAGCCCTGCGCATAGGCGTAATAACCCGAGCACATGAAGAGGAAATTGCAACTGATCTTAACCTGCTCTTTAGCATCAACGCGCTCGGCATTGACAGTCCAACGCGCCTCGGTCGAAGACCACGATGCTTCCTTGACCTGATGGTCAAAACGGATTGCCTGCTCGAGCGAATTCTCCCGCGCAGTTTCCTGCAAGTAGCGCAGTATCGATGGCCCGTCGGCAATCGCCTTGGCATGCTCCCAGGGTTTGAAGGAAAAGCCCAGGGTGTACATGTCAGAGTCGGAGCGCACACCTGGGTAACGAAACAAATCCCAGGTGCCACCCAAGGCGCTGCGCCCTTCCAGGATCGCAAATGTGCGACCCGGACACTTTTTTTTCAAGTGGCAAGCCGCGCCAATGCCGGAGAGGCCGGCGCCGACAATAAGCACGTCGAAATGTTCCATGGTTTGTTGGCTGCTTCGGGAGTTTGATCAATGGTGGAATTTTGAGAATAGCACCCAACGGCGGCGCCGCCTGTCACATGCGACTGCCCGCTCTATTCAGGCCACGTCATCAGAATTGATGACGCCCTGTTTGACAGTAAATCCCCGGCGGTCTATAAATCGCCACCAACCACCAACATTGCAAGGGAGGAGCGCTATGTACCGTAGACTTCAAGCCTTCGGCCACCGTGAATGCCACCGGCAACAATGCCGCGTGCCACCATCACCCGGCCTGATGAACAACCTGTTGCAACGCTGGACCAACCTCGTCGCCGAGGGGCGCCTGCCCAAAGACAGCACCTTCAAGCAATGGTTTGATTTCTGGGTATCGTCACGGCGCGGTCAGAATTATTGGGGTCTGGATGATTCCCGCCTTGAACATGCGCCCAAGAGCAGCGCGGCATTGATCAGCCGTCCAAAGAAAAAACTCCTGGGCGTGGTCCGCACAATTGTTCTCTTGGTTGATTTCCCTGACCAGCCGCACGTCATGGAGA
>JANNYX010000489.1:0-1516 GCA_031410295.1 Rhodoferax sp. | reverse complement strand
CATCCAGAATTACGGCGGCTGCGACGACCGGCCCGGCCAGCGGCCCGCGGCCAGCCTCATCCACACCCGCCATCAGGCCTGGCGTGTCCCAGATCAGGCTGGCCTGTTTAGCTTTGAAGTACTTTTTGAATTGCATCCGTGGTCAATTGGGTGGTGTCGCGCTTCAACTTTGCATGCAGAACGTTAAACTTCTCTTGCAACGGCGCAAGTTTGGCAGGGTGCCTCAACCAATCCATCACGGCATCGGCCAGCGCCGCGGGCGTGGCGGCGTCCTGCAAGAACTCGGGCACGACGAAATCATTGCACAGAATATTCGGCAACCCGACCCACGGTTGCAATTTTTGGCGCCGCATGATCTGCCAGGAAAGCCAGTTCATGTTGTAGGCAATGACCATCGGCCGTTTGAACAAAGCCGCTTCGAGTGTGGCCGTGCCACTGGCGATGAGGCAGACGTCACAGGCCGCCAGGGCGCTGTGGGATTGACCTTCGAGGATTTTCACCTGCGCCAACACGCCCGCGGCACGGGCGGCCTGGGTGATCTGGGTCCGCAAGGACGGGATCGCGGGGACTATAAATTTAATAGCAGGATAAGTCCTGTTTATGACGGCCATAGCCGCAAAAAATCTCGAGGCCAGAAACTTGATCTCCGATTGGCGGCTTCCCGGCAGGATGGCGACCACCTGGGCGTCGTCTGCCAATCCAAGTGTGGCCCGGGCTGCCGCACGGTCTGCCTTTACGGGAATCAATTGGGCCAAAGGGTGGCCGACGTAGGTGGCGTCAACACCGTGTTGCGCCAGCAGCGCAACCTCAAACGGGAACAGGCACAGTACATGGTTTACGCTTTGGCGGATTTTTTCAATGCGCTTGGGGCGCCAGGCCCAGATCGACGGGCAGATGAAGTGCATCGTCTTGATGCCATTGGCCTTGAGGTCTTGCTCCAGATCCAGGTTGAAATCCGGCGCGTCAACACCGATAAACAGTTCTGGTTTTTGCGCCATCAGCCGCGCCCTGAGCTGCGCACGGATGCCAACGATCTCGCGGTAGTGCCGCAGCACTTCCACATAACCCCGCACGGCAAGTTTTTCGCTCGGCCACCAGGCGTCGAACCCTTGCTCGGTCATGCGCGGCCCGCCAATGCCGGCAATTTTGGTGTCGGACCATCGCCGCTTGATGCCTTGCACGAGTGACGCCGCCAACATGTCGCCAGAAGTTTCACCCGCAACCATGGCAATCTTGAGCCCCACGCTGTTTTCGCCAGGAAATGTCGCCAGCAATCGGACGGTTTAACGAACCAGGCCGCGTTGAGGCGAGACGTTGGCCAAAAAATCGAGCATCAGTTTGACGTCGCCGGCCACGCCCGGCTGACCGCTGTCGAGTCTTCCAATGGCCTGGCGCGCCTGCTCCAGGGTGAGTCCATCCCGGTAAAGGGCCCGGTGCATGGCTTTGACGGCGCCGATGCGTTCGGGCGCAAACCCGCGCCTGCGCAGCCCCTCAAGGTTCATTGCCCTGGCAGCTG
>JANNYX010000488.1:0-2253 GCA_031410295.1 Rhodoferax sp. | reverse complement strand
GCCATGGCTGTTCACTCCCTGATATTTTTAGAATGGAACCAGAATACTACTGTATATGATCACAGGTAGAACCTGTTTTGGGAAAAATTAATGAAAACCGCTCAAGCTGAACCTCGTAAAGGGGAAAGCAGCAATCACCTGAAATTGGGCGTCATACCCGATTTGGGAACTATTGACGTTGTCTTCAACTATTGCACAAACAAATAGCGTTTAGGCCGTCGAATATATTCAATAGTACGCTATATATATTATAGCAATCAAGGTGCCGCCGGAAAAAACGCATCCCACACCAGCTTGAGCCCGGTCAGCAACATGCCGCTGTATACCAGGCGGTAATTCAGCGCGCTTGACCCGTCACTCAACCCACAAAGCCTGCAAAGGCACCGCCCACATGCCTTCGCCAAACCGCAGCACGTGTTCCCCGGTATACAGCACGACGCCGACAAATTTTTGATCGGCTTGCAGCATGCGCTCCCTAAACCAGCGCAGGTGCTTGAAGCTGTCTGCGCCCACGCTGGAGCCGGCTTTGACTTCGATGCCGATGGTGCAGCCGTCAGGCGTCTCGATGATGAAATCGATTTCTCGTTGGTCGCGGTCCCGGTAGTGGGTCAGCGCGTGCGGTTCGTCCTGCGCATCACACTGGGCCGCAAGCTGGCTGAACACGAAGGCTTCCACCAGTTTGCCGCTTTGGTCGGCGTTGAGCCTCACGCCGTCAAATTGCCAGCCCAGCAGGCTGGTGATGAGGCCGGTGTCGGTCATTACCAGTTTGTCCTGGCGGCTCACTCGGTCGTAGTCTGTGTTGGACCAGGGCCGCACACGCTCGACCAGAAACAGCGCCTCCAGCGCATTGATGTAGCTCTCCAGCGTGGGCCGGGCCAGCGCCAGTCGCGCACCGATGGCGCTGACATCCATCAACCTGCATGACCAGGCGGCCAGCACTTCGAGCAGTTTGCTCATGCTGTCTTTGCGGCGTATGTGCGCGATGTCCTGCAGGTCGCGCTCCATCAGGGCCGCGAGGTAGTCGCGGTGCCAGCGTCTGGCCGCCTTGTCATTCAAGGCTTGGACTTCCGGATAACCGCCGCGCATGGCGAGCTTTAGCGCCACGTCTTTGCCGGACAAAGTGGATGGCTCAAGATTCGATGTCAAACCGCCCCAGTCCTCACGCAAAGCCCTGGCGATGAAGGCCGGCACAGTGCCGGCCAGCTCGCCCGCCGAAAAAGGCCGCAAGCGCTCGCTCGCCACCCGGCCGGCCAGCGATTCCTGCGCCGCCGGAATGGACTTGATATTGGCCGAACCTGTCAACAAAAAGCGCCCTGGCGCCGGGTTGTCATCCACGTCTTTTTTGATGGCTTGCAGCAAATCGGGAGCACGCTGGATTTCGTCGATCACCATCAAGCCGTCGCCATGCGCCACAAAACCGTGCGGGTCCTGGCGGGCGGCAGCCAACAGGCCCAAGTCGTCCAGCGTGCGATAGATGATCGTTTGAGTGGGCTGCCCCGGCAATGCCGCAACCTCTGCTATTGATTTGGCCAGCGTGGTTTTGCCGCATTGGCGCGGACCAGTCACGACGACGACACGGCGGTTTTGCAATGCCGTCAGAACGTCGGCTGTTTTCCAGCGCGCCAACACCGGGCGCTGCGATTCAGTTGTTATTGCAGAAAGTGTCGCAGATGATGGTTTTTCCATTTCCGCTATTTTATCATTAGAACTACAACTATTTTTATATTATAAATGCGCTATTTTTAACATTTGCACCCACGATCAAGGTGATCCGCTCTGGAGATCGCCTGCCCTACCCGTCACTGCGCAAAAAACGCATCCCACACCAGCTTGAGCCCGGTCAACAACATGCCACCATAAACCAGCCGGTAAAACAGGGTCTGGCTGATGCGTTTGGCGATGCGCACGCCGACCCACACGCCCAGCGGGGCGAAGGGCAGCAGCATGAGCGACGTGCTCATGTTGCGGCTGTCGATCAGGCCGAGCCAGGCGTAGGGAATCCATTTGCTGAGGTTCACCAGGAAGAACAGGAAGGCCATGGTGGCGGTGAATTTCAGCGGTGCCAGCTTGAGTGGGATCACATAGGCGTTAAGTGGCGGGCCACCCGCGTGGGCGATGAAACTGGTGAAACCGCTGGTGGTGGTGAGGATGGCGCCGAGCCACTTGGGCGGTGGCGGCGCGTCGGCTTTGGGCGGAAAGAGGAAGCGCTGGGCCAGAAACAGCAGGGTGAAAACGCCAACGATACCGGCCACC
>JANNYX010000487.1:0-5735 GCA_031410295.1 Rhodoferax sp. | reverse complement strand
GACAGGTGAATTGGCAGTGGAACCTGGCAGCGGAGCCTATTTGGCCTTGCGCCTGCGCATGCCCGACAACACCAGCGCGAGACCGGCGATCGCCACCAGGGGCAAGGTTTCGGGTTCCGGGACCTCGTTGTTGCATGGCGGCTGGCCTGGCAGTCCGCAGCCAATTTGCGTGCCTGCGCCGCCACCCAAAATCAGGTTGCGTTGAACACCACCCTGGTTGGAAACACCCAGGACACTCAGCCCGCCCAGGTCACCACTGAAATAACCGTGCCAAGGGTCGGCACCGGCCAAATCGGCGTTGGACAAACCGGCGAATGCGGCGTTGCCCGCCGCCGTCAGGGTGATATCGGCCGTGATTCCGCCTGAGCCTGCATCGGTAAACACGATTCCGGGGATCAAGGTCGTGAGCCAGCCAAATGCGCCGGTACCGGTCTCGGCCATTGCGAACAGTCCGCCACCCTGCAGGGGATTGCCAGCGCCACCGACGAAGGTATTGATGCTCGCCGCCTTGCTGTTGACGACAGCCAGCTCGGCGGCGTCCAGGTCGCCAGAAGAGTTTCCGGAAGTTGGCAGGTAAAGGATACCGGTCGTGGTGGTTGACAGTGTGTCAAGAAACGCTCCAATCGCCGCCGTACCGTCAACGTGAACCAGCGACCAGCCCAAACCAGGCAGAACCGACAGGTTAAATGCTGAATCGATTGCCGCGCCCGCCTGGCTGCCCGTAGTTCCAACAACACTGACGACTTTTGCAGCACTTGTTGTGACGCCAGATGCCAAATTCTCCAGCGCGCGTTGCATGTACAACCAGCCGGAAGTGTTGGCGCCGCCGCTGGCGCTGCCATGGTCGTTGGCGTCGGTGCCGTCAATGATTACCGGGCCGGCTTGAACCGCCGGACTGGCCAAGGCACCCACCGCCACCACCAAACTCGCCACCAGTTTGCCCAATTTGAATGTCATGATTTTCTCCTGATACAAAAATAAAGATTCACACTTCAACACTTACGCAAAGTTTGTGCCATCAAATTAAACCCTTTAAATTCAATGACTTAAACAAAAAATAGAAATGTGCCGCGAGGTGTTGTAAAAAAAATCGACACGTTCAGTAACATATTTGTAGGATTGTTACGTCTGCGCTTGGGAGCCCCTCAAAACGCGCACCCGTCCGTGACGGCGTTGCGCTGTTCAAACCGATGGTGTCGCAGTTGCTCACCTGGGCGATCAAGGCACCAAAGACGGTGAGACCACGGTGACCCAGACCCATTCACCTATTCCGAGCCATAGGGCTGCCACAGTTGGGTTTCAAGGCATTCAATTCCAGTGCTGCATTCCTTGCGACACGACGCATCCAGTGGTGAAATGTTGTTGCGTGGCGATATCAAGGAGCAGTCATGAACCAGGTCCATCACGGCGCCAGTTTCCTGTTTGCGCTGGTCTTGTCGGCCTCATCAGCGCTGTTAGGCGCGTGTGACGCTAAACCCGCGGGCACCTTTCCGGGGTACGCCGAAGGCGAGTACGTGCGCCTGGCCGCACCCATCAGCGGCACCTTGACCAAGTTGTATTTGAACCGTGGCGATGCCGCGCCTGCCGCAGCGCCGGCCTTTGCACTGGAGCAGGCCGTCGAGCGTTCAGCGCAGCAGGAGGCGAGTTCGCGCGTGGCGCGCTCGCAAGACCAGCTGTTGAACCTGCGCCAGGGCAAACGCCCTGACGAACTGGCGGCGATCCGGGCGCAACTGGCGCAGGCGCAGGCCGCACTGGATTTATCGAGTTCTGAGCAAAAGCGCAATACGCGCCTGGTCGAGCAACAATTTCTTTCCGTCGCCAGCCTGGACCAGGCACGGGCAGCGGTGGCGCGTGATCTGGGCCATCTCAACGAACTCAAGGCGCAGTTGCGCCAGGCCACCCAAGGCGCACGGGCGCCGGAAATCAGCGCCGCGGAACAAGAGGTGAAGACGGCCCAGGCGCAGCTTGAGCAGGCTCAGTGGCGCATTGACCAGAAAACCCAGCGCACACCCATCGCTGGCGATGTCGTCGACGTGATGTACCGCGAAGGAGAATGGGTGCCTGCGGGGGCGCCAGTCGTCACCCTGCTGCCGGGCGCCAACATCAAGGCCAGGTTCTTTCTGCCGCAGGCGCAACTGGGCGGCATTGCCATCGGGCAGGCCGTGAGGCTGACGTGTGATGGTTGTGGCGCGCCAATTCCGGCCACCATCAGCTTCATTTCGCGCGAGGCGGAATACACCTCGCCCATCATTTACAGCAAGGAAAACCGCGCCAGTCTGGTGTACATGGTCGAAGCCCGGCCAGGCTTGGCCGATGCACGGCGCCTGCACCCTGGGCAACCTCTGGAAGCCAGCCTGGCAAATCCTGTGGCCAGACCATGACCGTTGATACCCCCAGTTTGGAAGCCGTTTCCGCGCACAGGGCGACACCCGATGCCGCCAGTCCGGACGACGAGGCCGCACTCATCGATGTCCGCGGCCTGACCAAACGTTACGGTGACCGCGTGGTCGTCGACAACTTTGACATGCTCGTGCGAAAGGGCCGCATCTATGGCTTCCTCGGCCCCAACGGCAGTGGCAAAACCACCACCATCCGCATGTTGTGCGGCCTGCTCACACCCAACGCGGGCGAGGGCACCTGCATGGGTTACAACATTCGCACAGAGGCGGCGCTGATCAAACGCGAAGTGGGCTACATGACGCAGCGTTTTGGTCTTTACGAAGACCTCACCATCGCGGAAAACCTTGACTTCATCGCCCGTGTTTACGCCGTCAAAGACCGGCCCGCCAAGGTGCTGGCAACGCTCGAACGCCTGGGCTTGGTGACGCGAAAAAAACAGCTGGCGGGCGCTTTGTCGGGCGGCTGGAAGCAGCGCTTGGCGCTGGCGGCCTGCCTGATCCACGAACCCCGCCTGCTGCTGCTGGACGAACCGACGGCGGGCGTCGATCCGGCCGCGCGGCGCGACTTCTGGGACCAGATCCATGACCTTGCCGCTGCCGGTCTGACGGTGCTGGTGTCGACCCACTACATGGACGAAGCCGAGCGTTGCCACGAGTTGGCCTACATCGCCTACGGCAAACTGCTCACCCGCGGCACGGTGGCCCAGGTGATCGCCGGCGCCCGTCTGGTGACCTGGGCGCTCACTGGCCCTGGTCTGATAGATGTCGCGCACCAGCTGCGCAAGGCCCCGGGCATCCGCAGTGTGGCGCCGTTTGGCAACACCCTGCATGTGAGCGCGTCCAGCCAGGACGCGGTGCAAAGCGCGCTGGCGGCACTGCCTTTTGCAGGCATCGACGCGCAGCCCATTGAACCGAGCCTCGAAGATGTGTTCATTGCCCTGATGCAGGACGCAAAAGACAATTTTGCCGGTGCCGCGCCATGAGCTGGCACCGCTTTGTGGCCATATTGATCAAGGAGATCCGCCAGGTGCGCCGTGACCGCCTGACCTTCGGCATGATGGTCGCCGTGCCCATCATCCAGCTGCTGATTTTTGGTTTCGCCATCAACAGCGACCCCAAGCACCTGCCGGCGGCGATCCTGGTGTCGGATCACAGCGAGTTTTCGCGCAGTTTTGTCGCGGGGTTGGAGAACTCGAAATATTTTCGCATCACGCACCGCCTGCGCAACGAAGCAGAGGGTGATGCGCTGCTGGCCAGCGGCCGGGTGCAGTTCGTGCTGGTGGTTCCGCCGGGTTTCTCGACGAAACTGCTGCGCGGTGAACACCCGGCGATGCTGCTGGCGGCGGATGCGACCGACCCCTCGGCAACTGGCAACGCCATTGCGGCCCTCAACGGCATCGCCCAACGCGCCGTGGGACGGGAGCTGGTGGGCACGCTGTCGCACCTGCGCGCGGGCGAGGCGCCCTTTGAAGTGCGGGTGCAGCGCCGCTATAACCCGGACGGGCTCTCCAGCTACAACGTGGTGCCCGGGCTGATTGGCGTGATTTTGACCATGACCATGGTGATGATGACATCGCTGGCCATGACCCGTGAACGCGAGCGCGGCACCATGGAGAACCTGCTGGCGACTCCCGCGCGCCCGCTGGAGGTAATGCTGGGCAAACTGGCGCCCTATATCCTCATCGGTTACGTGCAGGTCAGTGTGATCCTGATCGCCGCACGGCTGCTGTTTGCTGTGCCAATGGTCGGCAGCATGGCCTTGCTCTCTGCTGTGCTGGTGCTCTTCATCGCGGCCAACCTGGCCGTCGGGTTTACCTTTTCAACCATCGCCCAAAACCAGCTGCAGGCGATGCAGTTGACGTTTTTCTTCTTTTTGCCCTCGATGCTGTTGACGGGTTTCATGTTTCCGTTTCGCGGCATGCCCGCCTGGGCGCAGGCGATTGGCGAGGTTCTGCCATTGACACATTTCTTGAGGGTGGTGCGCGGCATCATGCTTAAGGGCAATGGTTTTGCCGAGGTCAGCAACGATGTGTGGCCGATTGCGCTCTTTATGCTGATCGCCGGCGCGGTGGCGATGTTGCGTTACCGGCAGACGGTGGATTGAGCCAGCTGGATACAAACTTGCGCAGTTTGTAAAATGACTGTTATTATCTATTATATGTTAAATTACGTATATTAATTAATCTAAATTACAATGTAATATATAGCACTGTATGTCCATTATTTGACGGCCTATAAAGTGGTTTCTTTTAAAGAAATAAACTCAACTATAAATTAGGTCGTTACGGGTTCGGCAATCCCGCCCACCACTTGGCTGAAACCGCCATCGACATAGGTGATTTCTGCCGACACACCGGCAGCCAGGTCGCTGAGCAAAAACGCTGCGACATTGCCCACGTCGTCAATCGTCACGTTGCGGCGAATCGGCGATGCCGCCGCCACCACACTCAAAATCTTGCCAAAACCCTTGATGCCACTGGCCGCCAGCGTCTTGATCGGCCCGGCGCTGATGCCGTTGACACGCATGCCCGGTCGGTCACGCACCTGGCCCAGTGACTCGGCGAGGTAACGCACCGAGGCTTCCAGCGACGCTTTGGCCAGGCCCATGGTGTTGTAGTTGGGCACGGTGCGCAAGGCGCCCAGGTAGGTGAGCGTGAGCAGGGCAGATTTGGGGTTCAACATCGGCAGCGCCGCCTTGGCCATCGCCGGGAAACTGTAGGCGCTGATGTCGTGGGCGATCTTGAATCCTTCGCGCGAGAGGCCGTCCAGAAAGTCGCCGGCAATGGCCTCGCGCGGCGCGTAACCGATGGCGTGCACGAAGCCGTCAAAGGTGGGCCAGGTGTTGGAGAGGTCTTTGAAGAGCGCGGCGATTTGTTCGTCACTGCCCACATCGCAGTCAAAAATCAGCTTCGAGCCAAAGTCGTTTGCGAACTCGGTGATGCGCTCCTTGAATCGTTCGCCGACGTAGCTGAACGCCAGCTCGGCGCCCTCACGGTGGCAGGCGCGGGCGACGCCATAAGCGATGGAGCGGTTGGACAGAACGCCCGTGATCAGCAGTTTTTTGCCAGTAAGAAAACCCATGAACGCTCCTTGAATTTTTGCCGCCCAGGGCGAGGCCCAGTGCAGATGGTGCAGAATTGTCGCATGAGGTTTTTGCTGCTTTGCCTTTGCCTGACGGCGGTTTCACCCGCCTGGGCCGCGCACGGCTATGCCTTGTGGGGCGACTTGAAGTACCCGCCGGACTTCAAATATTTCGACTACGTCAACCCCAACGCACCCAAGGGTGGCGAACTGCGACTGGTCAGCAACACGCGTTTGTCCACATTTGACAAATAC
>JANNYX010000486.1:0-5738 GCA_031410295.1 Rhodoferax sp. | reverse complement strand
CAAAACGGCCGCCGCCCTGTTGCAGCGCGACGCCCGGCAAGGCGCGCAAATTGGCCAGCACCGCGGCGCGCTGGGCCGCAGGCGCGGCGGCGGCGAAACGGGCCAGCACGTCGCCGTCGGTGTAAATCGCCTGTAGCGCGTCATGCGGCGGCAAAACGTCGACCCACCCTTTCCATTGAGCCAGAGCGGCAGAAGGTCGTCTGAATATATCAATAGTTTGCTCATTTTTAAATAGCACGTCAAACCAGCTGCCACCAGCTTCCTGTTGCTGCAACGCGATTTGAATCAGCGCCGCGTCGTCCAGACCGAAGAGCGGCGACTTCAACACCCGCGCCAGCGACAGGTCATGTTGCGGCGACACCAGCACGTCCAAGAGCGCGACGATATCCTGCACCTCACAGCAGTCGATCAAGGCGGTTTTTTCGCCGATTTGTGAGGGAATTTGCAAAGCCCTGAGCGCCTCGTGCAGCGGCGCCAGGCTGGCGCGCCGGCGTGACAACACCATGATGTCTTTGGCCTGCCGCCCGTTGTCAATCAGCCGGGCGATCCAGCCGGCGGCCTGGCGGGCTTCCTGTACACGCAGGGTTTCTTCGGCCTGTGCTTGCGGCACGGTCAGGCTATCGCGCCACGCGCCTTCGGACGAACCTGCGGCTTTCACCACGGCGCTGTCGCGGCCAATTTGCGGCAGGCGGCAAACGTCGCCGATCGCTGTGGAACTGGTCGTGTGGCGGCGAAATCCGTCGTAAACGTCGCCCTCAATCGTGCCGGCCATGGCCTCCAGCATGACGGTGTTGACGGCGTCGATGATTTGCGGCGCGTTGCGCCGGGTGTGGTCACAACTGAGCACATCACCACCCAACCCTTCTTGCACAAAACGTTTGGCCGCCTTGAACACCTGCGGCTCGGCGCGGCGAAAGCGGTAAATGCTCTGTTTCGGGTCGCCCACGATGAACACGCCGGGCGCATTGGCGCCGCTGACGCCACCGCCGGCGCCCGCGTAACCCGAGAGCCAGGAGAACAGGGCCTGCCACTGCAAGGGACTGGTGTCCTGGAATTCGTCGATCAACACCTGTTTGACGCGCGCGTCCAGCCGCTGCTGCAACCAGCCCGCCAGCACCGGGTCGCCAAGCATCAGGCTGGCGGCACGCTCGACGTCGTTCATGTCGACCCAGCCGCGTTCACGTTTCAAGGCGGCGAATTCGGCGATCAGCAAACGGCTTAAACGCGCCATGCGTTGCTGGTAAAGCCAGGCCGCGTGTTGCTGCTGCGCCTCTTGCACTTCCAGCGCCAGCGCCTGCGCCGCACGCACGCGCTCGATGCCTGCGATCTTCTCGCTGAATTTGCGCGCTGTGCCGTCTTTGGTGAGCAAGGCGGCCTGCGCGGCGTTGGTGTCGATGGGTCCGTCGCCATCTGCGCCGCCAAGCGCCTCTGCCAATTTGACGCCAGCGGACGAAAAACTCGGCGCGCTGGCTCGCCCAAGCGCCTGCGCCGCCTCGCGCAGCAGGTGCAGGCTGGCCGGGCGCTGCAAACGCGCGCCGGGTTCATCCAGGCCTTCAAAACCAGGGAACTGTTGCGAGAAATGCTGCACCGACGTGTCCACCACTGCGGCGGCGTCGGCCAGGCCAAACTCCAGGCGTTTGTCCAGCGCCGCCTGCAAGGCCCGCTCGGCCTGAAAACGACCATAGTCAAACACCACGGCCTCGAAGTCACCGCGCAGCGCAGGGTCTTCAATCAACGCGGCGTAAAAGCGCCGCCACACCTGCGCCTTGGCCTCTTTGTCGTCTTCAAGCAATTCGTAATTCACGGGCAAGCCCAGCTGCTGCAACAGCGCCAGCGGCGCATTGCGCAGAAGCGCTGCAAACCAGCCGTGGAAGGTGCGGATCTGCACCTGGCGGCCGCTCGCCAGCACACTGGCGCCAAGGTTCGCCAAACGGTCCTGCAGATCGCCAAGGCTTGCCGCAGCGTTATTCACAGCGATGCCACGCAGCGCCATTTGCTGCGGCAGCTGGTCCGCGTCGGCGGTGGAAAATTCAGCCAGCCACTGCTGCAAACGCTCGCGCATTTCGCCGGCTGCGCGTTTGGTAAAGGTGATGGCGAGGATGTCTTGCGGCGCGATGCCGTCAAGCAAGGCCCGCACAATGCGCGAGACCAATATCCAGGTCTTGCCCGCACCCGCGCACGCCTCCACCGCCACGTGCCGGCGCGGGTCGCAGGCGATGGCGTAGAACGCCTCGGCACTGACCGGCTGGCCGTTGTGTTCGTAGGCTGGCGTCATGACGTATTGGTTATCCTCATGTCCACATATCCTTGCGGCAAAGTCCCCGCGCCGCACAAAATTCGCAAACCATGCCTTCGCCCATCGCCGGCATTTCTGCACCCGATGCGATGCCCTGCATGTCCTGCAAAATGCCTTCGGCCAACTGGCTGCGCAGGGCCACGATGTCGGGCTGCGCGTAGGTGTTGGCGCCGTCCTTCTCACCGACATTCACGTAGGCGGCGGCGATGTCGTCGGTGTCAATCAGGGCGGCATAAAAGGCCAGCTGGGTGTCTTCATTGCCGGCCTTGATGCGGTTGCTGGTCACCGTGCGGCTTTCGGTCTTGTAGTCCATCACCAGCAAGCTGCCATCAACTGGCAGGTCGGTTCGGATCTGACGATCCAGCCGATCCAGCCGATCCAGCTTGCCGACCAGAGTCACCGGGCCCAGTCGGATCTCTTTCCAGGCCTCGCCTTGTACAAACCGATACCCTTGCCCGCCATGAGCGGCGAGCCATTCGAGGTAACCGGCGCGCACGCGTGGCCAGGCGGCGGCAAACGGCAAAAATTCAGCGGCCGACAGGCCCAGGTCTTTTGTCGCTTGCTCGGCTGCTATATTAATAATAGCATACTTATCAATATATTCGTCGGCCTCTTGCCGCTCCAATGCTTGGTGAAAATGAAACAGCAGCCGGTGCAGCCAGTTGCCAAAGTCACGTTTGCCAAGGTCCGTGTCGAGTTCATCGGCTTCGCCCAGTTTGAGTTGGCGCAGGGCGAAAAAGCGGTACGGGCAACGGCGCAAGTCATCGTAGGCACTGGCGGACAGGCGCTGCACCGGCAGGGCCTGGCTGACCGGGCGTGGCATCGACGAAGGCTGTGGCGGCACTTCGCGCGTGGGCCGTGGGTCCAGCGCAAGCGCGCGCTGATGTTGCGGCTGCAACAATTCCTGCACAAATCCGCTGGCCATGCAGCGCTCGCCTTCCTCGCTGGTGCGCCACAACACGTCCAAAAACGGCGCCATCAAGGCGTATTGCCACGACATTCGCAAAGCCGCCGCCAGATCGGCGCGCGTCGGCAGGCTTAAGGCCAAGCGCTGCAGGTGCGTCCACGGGCCGGGCGGCTCGGGCGACACCTGCAGGCGAGCCTCATCACAACCCGCCATTACCACCCTGTGCAAGGGTCGGCCCAGCAGCTGGGACAAGGGCAGAATCACGACCTGGGCGTCTTTGGGATGCGGCGGCGAATAGTTGGCCGCTTCGAGCGCCTGCGCCACCCAGGCGGTGAATTCGCTGGCCGTCATGCGCATGGCGTAGCCGGGAAAATCTTCGCCGCCTTGCACAGCAATCAACACGACGTTGCCTTCGCCTCCACCTTCGCCTTCACCTTCACGTTCACCTCCACCAGCACTTTCTGGTGGTATCAGGCCGAGCGTTTCCAACACGGCACGCCCGGCCGTATCACTGCGCAAGCCCGCCCATTGGCCCGATTCGCGCAGCCCGCGCTGCAGATCAGGCAGCCACTGGCCCAGCGCGCGCACCGGCTGCATATGGCTGCGCAGGGTGTTGGCCAGCACCATGAGTTGCTGGCTTGATTCACCCAGGCCGGGGTAGCGAGCCAGGTCGGCCGGCCAATCGCGCAAGCCGATTTTGCGCAGTTCGCGCTCCAGCTGCTGCAGCGCGGGCGCTCCTGGCGGCGCGGCAAATGCGGGCGCGTGTTTGAGCCAGTCCAGCACCTCGTCGGTGCTGGCGCCAGAGCGGGCGGCGCGCAGCAGGGTCATCAAGCTGGCCGCAGCGCGCGTAGTCGACAATTTCCAGCCGGTCTCGTCGCGCAGCGACACGCTTTGCCCGGCGAGCAGGGCGCGCACACGCCGTGTCAGCTGCCGGTCCAGCGCGATCAACGCTACCGCAGGCGCGTCCGCAGCCCGGTGCGCCAGGTGCTGCAACACGCAGGCGGCGGCGCGCTCGGCCTCGTCTTCAAAATCGACCGCAGCATGCAGCTTCACCACGTTTTCGAGCGCTGTATTTGCAGGGCCGCCGTCGTTTGATTCGTGCAAGGCCACGCGCAGGAAGCGCGCACCCAGGCGCTGGGCCAGCGCGTGTTGCAAGGGCTCGGCCTGAAAGCCGTCAACCACCACCAGCAGCGCCGGTTCGGCTCTGAACAAGGCGTCTGACGCGTAGGCCGAGGTGCTGACCCAGGCCAACGCAATCCGGCCAACGGCTGCCTCGAACGCCAGCACCGGCGCATCCAGGCCAGCCGTGAGCGTCTGCGCGAGATCGCCACCCCAGGTGCTGCGCAATTCGGGCGCCACCGCTGCGGCCACACCAGCGAGACTCCACGCGGCTTCCATCAGTTTGGGCGCCAGCGTCGCGCTGTGCTTGGCCAAGCCCGCGCGTTGCAACAGCGATCGGGCCGTCACCGCGTCAAAAGCGGCATCCAGGCGCAGGTCATCTCCCGCGGGCCGAAAGCCGCCCAGAGCCCGCGCCCAATTCATCGTCGACTCAAAACGCGGTACAAAAGCTGCCGCGCCCACGCTGTCGCTGCCGGCCATCCAGGCCTCTCGCGCTTGCTGGATCAATTGCGCATACGGCACCAGAATGACGGTGTGAGTTGGGTGAACCTGCCGCGTCGATATCGCCGCGCGGATGTCTGCCATCACCCTGACCCAGGCTGCGCTGGCGTGATGGGATTTGACTATCTCAGCCATTATTTTTTACAACCTCGATTTCGCCGCCGGGCCGTCCCAAGGCGAAATGCGCCCCCCTCGGGGGGCAGCGAGCCACACGAAGTGGGCGAGCGTGGGGGCCACATTCGCCGCTGGGCCGTCCCAAGGCGAAATGCGCCCCCTCGGGGGGCAGCGAGCCACACGGAGTGGGCGAGCGTGGGGGCTTGTAATCTGTCACAATTTCCCCACTTTACCCGTAGCCTCTTACCTCTTTCCACCCCGTACGCCTTCCGAAGGAATCCACCATGGCCAGCGATTTGATCAAACACATTTCCGATTCGACTTTTGAAGCCGACGTACTCAAAAGCGCCACGCCGGTGTTGGTCGATTACTGGGCCGAGTGGTGCGGACCGTGCAAGATGATCGCGCCGATCCTGGACGAACTCTCGACCACCTATGCCGGCAAATTGCAGGTGACGAAGATGAACGTTGATGAAAACCGCGACATCCCGGCCAAGTTCGGCATTCGCGGCATTCCCACGTTGATGTTGTTCAAGGACGGCCAACTTGCCGCCACCAAAGTCGGCGCCATGAGCAAAGCGCAAATGACCGCTTTCATCGACCAGCAACTGGCCTAAAGGTAGATCGCCCCCACGTTCGCTCACTGCGTGTAGCTCTCTGCCCCCCGAGGGGGCTAAATTTCCTCGGGAGCGGCCCTTCGGAAATTTGTCGCCCCCACGTTCGCTCACTGCATGTAGCTCTCTGCCCCCCGAAAGGGGGCTAAATTTCCTCGGGAGCGGCCCTTCGGAAATTTGTCGCCCC
>JANNYX010000485.1:0-15508 GCA_031410295.1 Rhodoferax sp. | reverse complement strand
CAAAAAGCGAAGCGTATGAGCCCCCGGCGTCTGCCCCCGCTGCGTCAGCGCGCTTCCCGACAAATCCTGACGATTCATGGGGTGAAGCCTTGAAACCAGACCATTTACCCCTAACATTCGCGCCATCGGCCCAAGGGTTTGAGCCGCTTTAGAAGGAAACCATGAAACGCATCGTGTTGTTTGTCTTGACCAACGTTCTGGTGGTCACGGTGCTGGGCATCGTCGCCAGCCTGTTCGGCGTGAACCGCTACCTCACCGGCAGCGGCCTGAACGTGACGGCCCTGATGGGTTACGCGCTGGTAATGGGCTTTGGCGGTGCGATCATTTCGCTCTTGATCAGCAAACCGATGGCCAAGTGGACGGCCGGTGTGCGCATCATCAACCAACCGGCCAACCAGGACGAAGCCTGGATTGTCGAGACCGTGCGCAAACTCGCTGACAAGGCAAAGATCGGCATGCCTGAAGTCGGCATTTTTGAAGGCGAACCCAACGCCTTCGCCACTGGCGCGTTCAAGAATTCGGCCCTCGTGGCGGTATCCACCGGTCTGTTGCAGGGCATGACCCACGAGGAAATCGAGGCGGTGATCGGCCACGAAGTCGCCCACATCGCCAACGGCGACATGGTCACGATGACGTTGATCCAGGGCGTGATGAACACCTTCGTGGTGTTTCTCAGCCGCATCATCAGTTATGCGATTGACAGCTTTTTGCGCCGCGGCGACAACCGCGGTGGCCCCGGCATCGGCTACATGATCAGCACCATCGTGCTCGACATCGTGCTGGGATTCGCCGCGGCGATGGTCGTTGCCTGGTTCTCGCGCCACCGCGAGTTCCGCGCCGACGCCGGTTCGGCCCACCTGCTCGGGCGCAAACAACCGATGATCAACGCGCTGGCGCGCCTGGGTGGCATGAACCCGGGCGAGTTGCCCAAAAGTGTGGCGGCGTTCGGCATCGCCGGTGGCATTGGCAAACTGTTTTCAACGCACCCGCCGATGGAAGAGCGCATCGCAGCTTTGCAAAACGCGCCCTGAGCAGGTTTGGGGTTGCTTTGAGGCGCGATCGGGTTTGAACGGCGACGAACCGGCAACCTAAAGAGAACTCACATTGCTATTATAATAATAGCAACGTATTGAATGTATTCGACGGCCTAATGCCGATTTTATTCTTAGTTTTTTGAATTATTTGGGCCGAAACATCTTGAAGTGTTCCCCCAACTCAAAATAGTCCGCCGGCCCGCCGCCGCGCAGCACCGGGTGGGCGGCGGCGGTCTGGTAAATGCCGTCCTTGAGCAGGCGTTTGGCGATGTGGACCGCCACCACCTCGCCAAAAGTCACCCAGGCATTGATCGGCTCGCCTTCGGCGTTTTGTAGCCGCAACACCTGCGTCACCTTGCATTCAAACGACACTGGGCTTTCGCCCACACGCGGGGGCGCCACCACGCGTGACACAACGGGCGTGAGGCCGGCCAGCTCAAACTCATTCACATCCGGCGGCACGTGCGCGCTGGTGGCGCTCATAGCCTCGGCATTCGGCCGCGTCACCAGGTTCCAGACGAACTCGCGGGTCTCTTCAATGTGGTGAATCGAGTCTTTGTAACTCGTGCTGCAAAAGCCAAGGATCGGCGGCGTGTAGTTGAAGCCGTTGAAGAAGCTGTACGGCGCCAGGTTCACCAGGCCATCTTTGCTCTTTGTCGAAACCCAGCCAATCGGGCGCGGTCCGACGATGGCATTGAATGGATCGTGCGGCAGGCCATGGCCTTCGCTGGGGAGGTAGCTGTGAATGTCGGTATCAATCATGTGGCGATTCTCCCTGAAGCCTCAAGGGCTGTAGTCGATAGACCGGCGAGCAGACGGCGAGCAGACGGCGAACTGTCCGGATTCATTAGCAATTTGATACGTTTTACCGCTGTATTGGTGAAATCCCTAGTGCGTTGGTGCAAAAAAGTACCAAATGAGCTGGAGCAAGTATTTGCATTCACCTGATTTGGTTTTATCGTCGTGGTGTCGGTGCTTTCGACCCTTCGCGGTGCCGCACACTTTTCAACTTGCAAGTTTTCAGGAGACAACCCATGAAATTCAAAGCGACATTGAAGGCGACACTGGTGCTGACCAGCATGTTGGCCTTGGGCGGCGCGCAGGCGGCCACCGAACTCGTGATTGCGACCGTGAACAACGGCCACATGATCGAAATGCAGAAGCAGACCAAAGTGTTCGAGGCGGCCAACCCCGACATCAAGGTCAAGTGGGTTACGCTCGAAGAAGGTGTGCTGCGCCAGCGCGTCACTACCGACATCGCCACCAAGGGCGGCCAGTTTGACGTGATGACCATCGGCATGTATGAGACGCCGATCTGGGGCAAAAAAGGCTGGCTGATGGAGTTGAAGCCCGACGCCACCTATGACGCCGACGACATCCTGCCAGCCATGCGCAATGGCCTGTCGGTGGACGGCAAAATGTACGCCGCGCCGTTTTACGGCGAAAGCTCGATGCTGATGTACCGCAAGGACCTGGCCGATAAAGCGGGTGTGAAGATTGCGGACAAACCCACCTGGGCCGAGATCAAGGACTTCGCCGCCAAAGTGCATGACCCCAAAGCGGGCGTGTATGGCATCTGCCTGCGCGGCAAACCCGGTTGGGGCGACAACATGGCCTTCATCACCACCCTGGTCAACACATACGGTGGCCAGTGGTTCGACATGCAGTGGAAGCCACAGCTGGAGTCCAAACCCTGGAAGGACGCCGTCAATTTCTACGTTGACTTGCTCAAGACCTATGGGCCTCCTGGTTCGGCCAACAACAGCTTCAATGAAATCCTGGCCCTGACCAATGCCGGCAAATGCGCGATGTGGATCGACGCCACCATCGCCGCCAGCTTTGTGTCCGACCCCAAGCAGTCCAAAGTGGCCGACAAAATGGCATTTGCGCAAGCGCCCACCGCTGTGACGCCCAAAGGCGCCAACTGGTTGTGGGCCTGGGCACTGGCGATTCCTGCCGGCACCAAAAAAGCCGACGCTGCCCAGAAGTTCATCAACTGGTCCACCAGCAAGGACTACATCAACTTGATCGGCAAGACCAATGGTTGGGCCACGGTTCCCACCGGAACCCGCAAGAGCACCTATGCCAACCCCGAGTTCGTGAAGGCGGCCCGTTTCGCGCCAGCTGAAAAAGCCGCCATCGATTCGGCTAACCCGAACGACAGCACTTTGCCGAAATCGCCGTATGTGGGCGTGCAGTTCGCTGCCATTCCCGAGTTTCAGGCCATCGGTATCGCTGTGGGTCAGCAGATGACTTCGGCACTGGCTGGCAAGACAACGGTGGACAAGGCGCTTAAGGCGGGTCAACAGGCCGCCGAGCGGGAAATGAAAAAAGGTGGGTATTACAAATAGTCATTCATTCGGCTACTGCGCGGGCACATCTCGCACCTGCGAGGCGCCAACGTACCGTTAGTACGTTTCCGCTTCTCGGCGCAAGCTGTAGCCCGCTCGTACGCTCACTGAACGATTATTCCGCCTGCTTAAAAAGACCCTCCGTTTGAGGGGGTCGATCCGGATTCCTTCATGTCAGTCCCGTCACCTCGCCTTTTGCCGCGCTTGCTGCTTGCGCCCGCCGTGTCTACGCTGTTGCTGTGGATGATCGTGCCGCTGGTAATGACGATCTATTTCTCGCTCATCCGCTACAACCTGATGCAGCCAGAGGTGAGTGGTTTTGCCGGGCTGGACAATTTCGAATATTTCATCACCGAACCTTCGTTCGCCACCGCTGTCGTCAACACGCTGCTGCTGCTGGGTTGGGTGATTGTCATCACGGTGATTGGCGGGGTGGCGCTGGCGCTGTTGATTGACGAGCCGTTTCCCGGGCGCGGCATTGTGCGCGTTCTGTTGATCTCGCCCTTCTTCGTCATGCCCACGGTCAACGCCCTGATGTGGAAACACATGATGATGAACCCGATCTACGGCGTGTTGTCGCAGATCACCCTGTTTTTTGGCGGGGAGCCGGTCGACTGGCTGACCGACTTTCCCCTGTCGAGTGTGACCGTGATGGTGGCCTGGCAATGGCTGCCCTTTGCCACGCTGATTTTCATCACGGCGCTTCAGTCCATGAGCCGCGAACAACTGGAGGCCGCCCGCATGGACGGCGCCAGCTACCTGCAACAGTTGCGCTACCTGGTGTTGCCGCACCTGGGCCGCTCCATCGCTGTGGTGGTGATGATTGAGATGATTTTTTTGCTCTCGGTGTTTGCCGAGATCTTCACCACCACCAGTGGCGGGCCGGGTGATGCCAGCACCAATGTTGCTTTTCTGATATTTAAGCAGGCGCTGCTGAATTTCGACGCTGGCGTAGCCTCTGCCGGCGCCCTGTTTGCAGTGGTGCTGGCGAACATCGCATCGATTTTCCTGATTCGCATGGTGGGGAAAAATCTTGACTAGAGATATGGCCCCCACGCTCCCGCACTTCGTGTCGTCTCTGCCCCCCGAGGTGGCTTATTTCCCTTGGGGCGGCCCAGCGCGTCGGCGATGCCATGAGCTTTAAGCTTGCAATTCGCACCTTGGTCGCGTGGAGCGTTACCCTGGTGTTGTTCTTCCCCCTGGGCTGGCTGATTCTCACGGCGTTCAAAACCGAGCTTCAGGCCATTGAAGTGCCGCCGCTCTTTGTCTGGACTCCGACGCTGGAAAACTTCTATGAAGTACAGGAGCGCAGCGACTACTTGCTGTACGCCAAGAACTCGCTGGTCACCAGTGTGGTGTCAACCTTGCTGGGTTTGGCCATTGCCGCGCCGGCGGCGTATTCGATGGCGTTTTTCCGCACCAAAAGGACGCGTGACATTTTGTTGTGGATGTTGTCGACCAAGATGATGCCAGCCGTTGGCGCTTTGGTGCCGATTTACGTGCTGGCGCAAAAAGCCGATTTGCTTGACACCCAGCTGGCCTTGATCATTGTCTTCACCTTGTCGAACCTGCCGATCATGGTGTGGATGTTGTATTCCCATTTCAAAGAGATACCTCACGAAATCCTGGAAGCCGCGCGCATGGATGGCGCGACCCTGTGGCAGGAGTTTCACCGCGTGTTGCTACCGCTGGCCGTGGGCGGCTTGGCGTCGTGTGGTTTGTTGTGCCTGGTGCTGAGCTGGAATGAAGCCTTCTGGTCCTTGAACCTGAGTGCGGCCAAGGCGGGCACCCTGGCGGCGTTGATCGCCTCCTACTCCAGCCCGGAAGGCCTGTTTTGGGCCAAATTGTCGGCGGCATCCTTTATGGCGATCGCACCGATTGTGGTATTCGGTTGGTTCAGCCAGAAGCAGCTGGTGCAAGGCCTGACATTTGGCGCCGTCAAGTAAAACCGCCGGGAGAATTGACATGAGCTTTCTTCAACTCAAAAGCGTCGAAAAGAATTTCGGCCTGGTCAAGGTCATCAAGGGCATTGACCTGGACATCAAAAAAGGTGAATTTGTCGTCTTCGTCGGTCCATCGGGCTGCGGCAAATCAACGCTTCTGCGCCTGATCGCGGGGCTTGAAACGGTTGACGCCGGTGCCTTGCACCTGGACGGTCGGGACATCACGTCGCTGCCGTCGAGCAAGCGCGATCTGGCCATGGTGTTTCAGAGTTATGCGCTGTACCCGCACATGAGTGTTTACAACAACATGAGTTTTGCCTTGACACTGGCCAAAGTGGACAAGGCGGTGATTGATGAAAAAGTCAAACAAGCCGCGAAAATCCTGAACCTGGAGCCGTATCTGGAGCGGCAACCGAAAGACCTCTCAGGCGGGCAGCGCCAGCGCGTGGCGATTGGCCGCGCCATTGTGCGCGCGCCCAAAGTGTTCCTGTTTGACGAGCCTTTGTCAAACCTGGATGCGGCCCTGCGTGGCCAAACCCGGGTCGAGATCGCCAAGCTGCACCGCGACCTGGGCGCCACCACGGTGTATGTCACGCATGACCAGGTCGAGGCCATGACACTGGCGGACCGTGTGGTGGTGCTGCGCGAAGGAAAAATTGAACAGGTGGGTACGCCGCTGGAGTTGTACGACAAACCCGCCAACCAGTTTGTCGCACAGTTCATTGGCACACCGCAAATGAACGTGTTGGCCGGCGCCTCGGTGCCGCAACTGGCCGATGCTTTTGCGGTGCCTGTCCCCGTCGGTGGTTTCATCGGGCTTCGGCCGGAATCGATAGTGCTCAAAGGGCGCGGTACTGGCCAGCTGAATGCCAAGGTTGATCTGGTGGAGGCCTTGGGCGCCGAGACGCTGATTTACGTCACCAGTGAACACGGAGCGCAATTGGTTGCGCGGCAAAACACCCGCGCCGATGTCAAAGCCGGAGACGATGTCGGTGTGACCATTGACACCGGCACAGCACACCTGTTTGACGCCCAGGGTCGCATTGCCCACACCGGCGCGGTCGCAAGTGCGCTCACCGCCTGATTCCGTCCCCGCAGCGTTTACAACATCTGACCATGCCTTCTCCATCCGAAATGCCCCTCGTCATCCTGCATTTGGGTCTGGGTTCCTTCCACCGTGCGCACCAAGCGGTGTATCTGCACCAGTTGCGTGAATCCGGCGACACCCGCTGGGTCCTTGCTGGCGGCAATCTGCGGGCCGATATGGCCGACACCATTGACGCGTTGCGCCGCCAGGGCGGTGCCTACACCCTTGAGACCATCACGCCCGCGCAGGAGCGCACATACACGCGCATTGAGTCGATCAAGACCATTGTGCCGTTTGAGCCGACGCTGGCCGGGTTGATCGCTTTGGGCGCCCGTGGCGACACCCGCATCATCTCGTTCACGGTGACCGAAGCCGGTTATTACCTGGACCCGTCTTACACCCTGGACTCAAAATTGCCAGACGTGCAGGCCGATATCGCTGCCGCAAAATCGGGTCAACCGGGCACCACAATCTATGGCGCGCTTACCGCCATCCTGCGCGCCCGCATGAAGCGGGGGGGTGGTCCAGTCACATTGATGAATTGCGACAACCTGCGCCACAACGGCGAACGTTCACGGGCCGGATTGTTGCGATTCCTCGATCTGGTGGGCGACGAGGCCCTGCTGGCCTGGGTGAAAACCAACACCACCAGTCCCAATGCAATGGTCGACCGCATCACACCGCGCCCAACACCCGATGTGGCCGCACGCGTCAAGGTGGCGACCGGCCGTGATGACCCGGCAGCGGTGATGGGAGAGAGTTTCATACAGTGGGTGGTGGAAGAAAACTTCGCCAATGGGCGACCCCACTGGGAAACCGTGGGCGTTGAAATGGTCAAGTCGGTCACCGCGCACGAAGAGGCAAAAATTCGACTGCTCAACGCCACCCACAGCTGCATCGCCTGGGCCGGCACGCTGGCCGGCCTTTATTACATTGACGAAGGCGCGCGCGACCCAAGCATCCGCCAGTTCGCCATCGATTACGTGACGGACGATGCGATTCCGCTGCTGCGTCCCAGCACCATTGATCTCGAACACTACCGGGACACGGTGATGGACCGCTTTGGCAACCCCGCGCTAAAAGACACCAACCAGCGCGTGGCGATGGATGCGTACTCCAAGATTCCCGCGATGATCGCGCCTACCATGCGCGAGCGCCTCAAGCGAGGTGAAAGCATTCGCAGCGTGGCCATGTTGCCGGCGCTTTTTTTGGCCTACCTGCAGCGTTGGCACGCCGGGAAAATTCCATACGAGTACCAGGACCAGGCAATGGATGCTGTAGCGGCGCACGCCATCTGCGACGCGACCGACCCCGTGGCGGCCTTTGCGGCGGATGCCACGTTGTGGGGCGATATGGTCAATGACCGACGATTGGCGCAGGCGCTGCGGGAGGCGTTCGCAAGAGTCAAGCAGTTTGAACAGGAACGAGCATGAACACTGTCACCGCCGGGTTGTCCGGTGAGCGCCTGAAGGGCAAACACGCTGTGTTGACGGGCGCTGGCGGCGGCATTGGCCTGGCCGTGGCACAGGCTTTTTTGGCAGAAGGGGCGGTCTGCACGATTGCAGATCTTGGCAACCAGCCCCCTGAGGTTCTGGCGGCGTCAGGTTACGCAGACCGTGTGCATTATGTGCAGACCGACGTGACCCAGGTGGCGCAGATTGAGGCGTTGCTCGACGCCGCCGAAAAGCGTTTTGGGAACATACACGTGCTCTACAACAACGCGGCGATTTTTGACATGGCGCCATTGCTGGAAAGCACCCAGGAAAGTTACGACAGAGTCTTCGCAGTGAATGTGAAAGGCATGTTTTTTGTCATGCAGAAAACCCTGGCGCGAATGGTGGCGAAGGGCACCCCAGGCGCCGTGATCAACATGTCGTCACAGGCAGGAAGGCGCGGCGAAGCTCTGGTGTCGCATTATTGCGCCAGCAAGGCCGCAGTCATCAGCTACACCCAAAGCGCGGCTTTGGCCATGGCGCCGCACAGAATTCGCGTCAATTCAATTTCGCCCGGCGTGGTCGACACGCCGATGTGGGCCGGCGTCGATGCCTTGTTTGCCAAATACGAAAATTTGCCGATCGGTGAAAAAAAACGCCGCGTTGGGCTGGCCGTGCCGCTGGGCTATATGGGTGAACCCAAAGACATCGCCGGGGCCGCCGTATTCCTGGCCAGCGACGAGGCCTCCTACATCACCGCCCAAACCCTGAACGTGGATGGCGGCGCTGTAATGAGTTAGCCCCACCATGCCGGCCCGCCACCGCGTCCTGCCGCGCCAACTCCAGCCCGAGTTGGAGCGCGACTATGTGCGCAGCCCGGCGCTGGGTTATGAGTCGGCGGAAGAAGTGGGGCTGATCCGTTGCCTGTCACATGGGTTTCCAACACCGCTGGCGCGCTGGCACTACCACGACGAATACGAATTGCACCTGATAGTGGCTTCCAGTGGCAAGGCTTTCGTTGGCGACTACATCGGCACGTTTCAGCCGGGCCATCTGGTGTTGACGGGGCCGCGATTGCCCCACAACTGGATATCGGTGGACGTGCCCAAGGGCGGGTATTCACAACGCGATTTGGTGATCCAGTTCCAGCACGAGCCGCTCGCGCAGGCAGCAAAACACATCCGTGAGCTGGAAGAAGTGCTGCCACTGTTGTCCCGGGCGCGCAACGGCATAGAATTTTTTGGCATCTCGGACCGCGCGATTAGCCACTGGCACAGGATCAAACAGGCTAAAGGCCTGGAGCGCTTCTCCGCATTTTCTGCCTTTATGAGTGAACTGGCGCGCTGGAGCGACTACAAGCTCCTGTCGCAAGCGCAGTTGCAAAGCATCGACAACGACGCCCAGTTGAACCAGATTGAAACCATCGTCAGCCGAATCACCGGCGACCTGACCCAGCAGATGTCCGCGGCCGCACTGGCGGTAGAACTGGGCATGACTGAAAGTGGCTTTTCACGCTTCTTCCGACGCGCCACCGGCAACACATTTTCAGACTTTGTCAACCAGGTGCGCGTCAACCGCGCCTGCCAGTTGCTGATGGAGTCTGATCGGTTCATCACGCACATTTGTTATGAAGTCGGATTCAACAATGTCGCCAACTTCAATCGGCGTTTCTTAAACGTGAAGGGCATGACGCCCAGTGAATTCAGAAAGCAGGTGGACTCCAGGTTCGGCTCCCGCCCCTGAAGCCGGTTTGCAAGGACCATCGATCAGGTGGCAGCAACCATGCTTCTGGCCACCGCCTCGGCCACCCTGATGCCGTCCACTGCGGCCGACAAAATGCCGCCGGCGTAACCCGCACCTTCACCCGCAGGAAAGAGGCCTGCGACATTCAGGCTTTGAAAGTCGCCGACCCGGGTGATGCGCAGCGGCGCCGAGGTCCGGGTCTCAACGCCGGTCAACACCGCATCCGGCATGTCAAAACCCTTGATTTTTTTCCCGAAGGCGGGCAGTGCGTCTCGCAGGGCGGCAATGGCGTAGCCGGGCAGGGCAGTGGACAGATTGCCGGGTTTGACGCCAGGCTGATAGGACGGCAAGACGCTGGCGAACTGCGTGGAAGCCCTGTCAGCCAAAAAGTCACCGACCAACTGACCGGGCGCTTCGTAGGTGCTGCCTCCCAGGGTGTAAGCCTGCGACTCAAGCTGTCGTTGCAGCACGATGCCGGCCAGTGGGTGGAAGGCGTCGCCCGGGCGCTTGTTTGGATCGACCGCATTACCAAAGGCCGCCTGGAATGCGCTGGCATCTGTCGGGTAGTCGGCTGGACTGATGCCCACCACGATGCCGGCATTCGCATTGCGTTCGTTGCGTGAATACTGGCTCATGCAATTGGTCACCACACGGCCCAGTTCGGAGGTGGCGGCCACCACCGTGCCGCCGGGGCACATGCAAAAACTGTAGACACTGCGCCCTTTGCCCAACCCGCTTTCGACATGGTGGACAAGTTTGTATTCCGCCGCACCCAACAGCGGATGCCCCGCATGTTTGCCCCAGCGGGCGCGGTCGATCAATCCTTGCGGGTGTTCGATTCGAAAACCAATTGAAAACGGCTTGGCCTCGACAAAGATACCGCGTTGGTACAACATGGCAAAGGTGTCGCGGGCGCTGTGACCGAGCGCCATCACCACCTGCTCAGCGGGCAACTCGTAACGGGTGTTCGCCGCGGCATCAAGCACTTCCAAGGAGTGAATCTGCCGGGTGCGGCCATTCACGCCGGCTGGGTTGTCACGCAGCAACACGTCCACCACCCGCTGCCCAAATCGAATTTCACCCCCCAGCGCAATGATTTGCTCGCGCATATGCTCCACCACCTTGACCAGCTTGAAGGTGCCGATGTGCGGATGCGATTCGATCAGGATGTCGTCGGGCGCACCGGCCTTGACAAATTCCTGCATCACCTTGCGCCCCAGATGCCGCGGGTCCTTGATCTGGCTCCACAACTTGCCATCAGAAAAAGTGCCTGCGCCGCCTTCGCCGAACTGCACATTGCTTTCCGGGTTCAGCTGGTTCTTGCGCCACAGGCCCCAGGTGTCCTTGGTGCGCTCGCGCACCGGTTTGCCACGCTCCAGCACGATCGGCCTGAATCCCATCTGCGCCAGCATAAGCGCCGCAAAAATGCCGCAGGGGCCGAAGCCCACGACCACCGGTCGATGCGGATGCCCAGGCGTTCCCAGGGCCAGTGTGGCCGGGGCCTGGGCCATCGCTTGGTAGCGCAAGTCCGGCGCCACACCGATGTGCGGTTTTCCTGCTAGGCGAGCCAGAATTTTCTGCTCGGTTTGGGCGTCGGACAGTGCCACGTCAACCGCGTAAACGACCCGCAAATTGATTTTGCGGGCGTCATAACTGCGTTTGAAAATGGCCAGTTTTTTGATGTCGGCTGGCGCGAGTGACAAGGTCTTGCAGACCAGGGCCTGCAGGTCGTCCCCGCTATGGTCCAGGTCGAATTTGAGCTCGGAGAGTCGAATCACGCCGGCAGAAACCCTTCAATCGACAGATAACGTTCACCAGTGTCGTAATTGAAGCCCAGCACCGTCGCACCGGCTGGCAGATCAGGCAACTTTTGCGCAATCGCGGCCAATGTGGCGCCGGAAGAAATACCCACCAAGATGCCTTCTTCGCGGGCGCAGCGGCGCGCCATCTCACGAGCGGGTTCGGCGTCAACCTGGATCACGCCGTCCAGCAACTGGGTGTGCAGGTTGGCGGGAATGAAGCCCGCGCCAATGCCCTGGATCGGGTGCGGCGAAGGCGCTCCGCCCGAGATTACCGGTGAGGCGGAGGGCTCCACGGCAAACACCTTGAGCTTGGGCCATTTGGCCTTCAAAACGGAAGCGCAGCCGGTCAGGTGGCCGCCGGTGCCGACGCCGGTAATCAGCGCGTCAATGCCATTCGGGAAATCGGCCAGTATTTCCTGCGCGGTGGTGCGCACGTGCACGTCGATGTTGGCCGGGTTGTCAAATTGTTGAGGCATCCAGGAATTGGGTGTGCTGGCGACCAGTTCGACGGCGCGGGCGATGCAGCCCTTCATGCCTTTGTCGCGCGGTGTCAAGTCGAATGACGCACCGTAAGCCAACATCAGGCGTCGCCGCTCAACCGACATGCTGTCGGGCATCACCAGAATGAGTTGGTAGCCTTTCACGGCGGCCACCATCGCCAGGCCAATCCCGGTGTTGCCCGAAGTCGGCTCGATGATGACGCCGCCAGGTTTGAGTGCGCCGCTTTTTTCGGCCGCTTCGACCATCGAGACCGCAATGCGGTCCTTGATCGAGCCGCCCGGGTTGCTGCGCTCGGATTTAATATAGACATTGGCGCCCGCGCCAAACAGGCGGTTGATGCGCACATGCGGCGTGTTGCCAATGGTTTGCAGGATGTTTTCAGCTTTCATGGGTTTCCTTTTCTAAATCGACGCTGTAGGGCGTTGCGCCTCCTGGCCGTGCCAAAGCACTGTCTGCGTCGGCGCGCCTACTACAGCGCCGATTTAGAAAAGGAAACGGTCAACGTTGAATAACACATTCTGCCGCAAGCGATAATCCGCTGCGTGAAGCCCGCCAGACTGCCGCTGGCGCAAGGCCCGAAAGGGCGCGCTGGAGGAACGTCCGGACTGCACAGGGCAGCGTAGCAGCTAACAGCTGTCCACTGAAATTCCGAGGCGCAAGCCGGAGTTATAAGGTGAGGATCAGAGCAACAGAGACGAGTCGGACTGGATGAGAATTGCATTTTGCCTCGGGGCGCAAGCTTCGCGGGTAAAGTGCAAGGACAACCCGGGTTCGGGTGAAACGGGCAATCTCTACGCGCAGCAATACCAAGTAGGCCAGCGTTGATGGGGCCCCCAGAGCTGGCGGGTAGGTAGCACCGAGCCGTTGGGCGACCAACGGCCCAGATTGATGGCAGTCACTTCGGCTCGTCCCGCAAGGGCGGGCCGTTGCACAGAATCCGGCTTATCGGTGGGCTTCACACTTTTTCAGCAACGACCCTCACCCGGTGAGGGAGCGTGGGGGTCTGTCTAGAACCGCTCCTGCGGCGACAAATAGCGCCACTGCCCCACCGGCACCGGCCCCAGGCCGACGCGGCCAATACGGGTGCGCTTCATGTTTTGAATTTCAAGCCCGGCGCGTTCACACAGCCAGGCAACCAAGCCGGGGTGAGTGCCTTTGATGGCGAAACGCAGGCGGGTTGAGGTGTCGGAGGTGCTGCTAATGCTGGCTTTCACGGGTGGAACGGCAGCGTCTTCCTTTTTGCCGGAGTGATTGAGCTTTTGCAGCGCTTCGGGGGTAACCGCGCCAGCCACCTCGACCATCACCTCGTGTTCGATCAAGGCCGCGTCTTCCGTCAATTTGCGCGCCACACGCCAGTCCTGCGTGAACACCGCCAGGCCGCTGGCACCCGTTTCAAGCGGCACGCAGGCGCTCAAGTTTGCGAAATGCCGTTTGAGCACGCGCTCTTTCGATGGGTCTTGAGCGAAGTAGGTGCTCGCGTTGAGGAGGCGCTGTGCGGGTTCGATCGCGCTGTGCCCGCGTCCTTGCGGTCGTTGAGCGCCCGGCGGTGCCATCGTGTCAAACCCCGGTGGCTTGTGCAGCAGCAAGGTGATGCTGGCAAGTTCCAACAGACTTGCCTGTGGGTCAATTTCAACCCGTTGATCGCCGCGCTCGGACACCCGAAACATCGGCTCTTCCACCACCTGCCCGCTCACACGCACCCAACCCCCTTGGATGAACTGCTCGGCATCGCGTCGCGAGCAGCCCATGAGCGCCATCACGACTTTGGAGAGGCGCTGGCCTTCCCGCGGCGCAACGCTCTCCTGGCGAGGGGATTTCAAACCGGCTGCTGTCTTGTTTTTATCAGTCGGTTTGGGGCTTGAATGGGCGGCACACATGGCGCGCATGGTAACTGTTGGGGCGCGTGGCGATGCCGCGCCGGCGTCGCTGGCCTACAGTTTCAGATCAACCCACAAAGCGGCGTGGTCCGAAGCGGCCTGCTCTGGCGATTGGAGTTCGGCAAAGTGCGGCCACAGCGTGCCATTAACGCCACCCCACATGCCGCGACGCTCAACGCCGGCGGCGCGGACCTTGGCAAACAGTTTTGGGCTGAGCAGGATGTAGTCCAGTTTGCCCGAAGCAGTGCAGTCGCCATGGGTGCCCGGGCGCCCGTGGTTGTCGAACAGGGGGTGGTCGGCGATGTCCTTCAGGTTCGAGCCCTCGCGCAAGAGGGGGTCCAGCGGCGCGTTGCCGGGGATCTCGTTGAAATCACCCAATATCACCACCCGGTCTTCGCGCGCCTTGAGGTGCATTTCGTAAATTTCGCGCACCCGTTTGGTTTGACGCAGGCGTTTCTCATTGTTGCTTTTCTGGTTGCCAAACCCCTTGCTCTTGAAGTGGTTCACCAACACCCAGATTTTTCCGCCCGAGGGTGTGCCGACCTGGTATTCACAACAATCGCGGCTGAAGATGGGGCCGTGGGCGTCGCTGTCATGCACATGCGAGCGGATCGACAGAATCGGGTAGCCCGCGCGCGTCATCAGGCCGACGTCAATGCCACGATCATCGTTGCCGTCAACCAGCATCACCTGGTCAAACGGGGTGGTGCGCACGCCGCGCTGCACGATGTCGCTGATCACCCGCTGGTTGAACAAACGCATGGTGGTGCGGTCTTCAGCCTCGACCACGGCCTGGATGTCGGCGCCAACTGCGGCAATCACCCGCGCCGTGTTTTGTGTTGCCACCTCATCCACCGGCCCGGACCTGAGCTCGACCCAGCCGATCCAGCTGCGCCGCCCGCTGGCGATGATTTCGACCGCTTCACCCGCAAGGTGGCGGAACAGTTCGCCGCGGATTTTGCGCAGCACCAAAAGCGGGCCGCCGTCCGATTGCAGCAGGTCATGCTGGTCAAGGAGCGCCAGCATCTCGGCCTTGTCAGCCGGGCTGTAGACGGGCTTTTCAAACAGCAGGTTCAGTGCGCGATGGGCTTCCAGCGCCGCTTTGCCGACCTCCCAGTTGCTGCTGGACAGGGCCAGGGCGCGGTCAAACATGTTCTGCAGGTTGAAGCTGGCGATTCTTATGTCGTTCTCCTGATGGCACTGATTTTCAGTGGTTCTTTTACAGGGTGAAGGCGTCGTGGTCGTGGCAGACTTTAACCGCATTCAGCGCCGTGGCAAATCGCATCGGTCGCCGAAATGCCGCAAAATCACCGCGATGAGAAACACCCCGCCAACCCAGTTTTCAAGGCCACCGATGAACCCGATTGCTCCCACCCATCCCGCCATCCACGGCTTTCACGCCCACGTGTATTTCAACGCCCAAACCGTGGCGCAAGCGCGTGCCTTGTGCGAAGCCGCTGCCGCGCAGTTTCCACTGAAGATTGGCCGCGTGCATGAGAAACCGGTCGGCCCGCACCCCGACTGGAGCTGTCAGCTGGCCTTCAAACCGGCGTTGTTTGGCGAGGTGATTCCGTGGCTAGCAATGCATCGCAACGGCCTGGTGGTGTTCATCCACCCGATCAGCGACTCTGATTTGGTGGACCACCGCGACCGCGCGATGTGGATGGGCTCGTTGCTGTCGATTGATTTGTCGGACTTGCAAGATACACCGTGCGAATACGACTTGTAGGTGGCCAA
>JANNYX010000484.1:0-8794 GCA_031410295.1 Rhodoferax sp. | reverse complement strand
ATACCAGTTGTTCAATAGAGGTTTCCGTTTCACCTGAAACTGCAAGCGGCGACAAGTGATGCACCTCAATGACAAACGAGCCGGAAACTTGAAGCCGGAATCCGCAAGCCTGACACGTGTATCGATCCAGTCGCTTTCGTTCATCTGCCAGCTTGGCGTTGCGCCCGTGCGCCAGTATCACGCGGTCAATATCGTAGCCTTCACGCGCACGAGGGGAGTTCGCATCAAGAAGTTTGTCTGCCTCCATTGAGCTTACGCGTTGGTCTAGGCCACCATCAAACTGATCAGTCTCCTGCTTTGCGTAGTCGATCAGCGAATGGCAATGAAAGCGCCGAAACGGCGTTCCCCGGCGCGGAAACCCCGCTCCGGTAGCGACGGCGCGCCGAATGAATTCGAAATGGCTACTCTGCAATTCGGAACGCAGTTTTTCAAAGGTTTCTATAGACCCATGGAAACGGCAGGTCGTGTACGGCACAGTCGCGTATTGGACCACTCGAAATGTGTCACCGGCAAATGGTGGCATCCCCACTTCACCAATCAAGTTCACATGCAAGGAAGCGTCAAGAAATACGACCGCTTCAACCTGTCCAACGTTCAACCTGAATCCATTGGAATATTGGGTGACACCCCAGGCAAGCGGCGCAATGGAGTTTGCAAGGTCTGTAGAACTAAGCAGGAGACGCAATAGTGAGTACCGTGCATCGCCGTCGGGAACAAGGTGCGTGAATATTTGCTTTACTTCGTCAACGGTTACCGAACTGTATTTGTCTGGCATCGTTTTTTTTGCTGGATCGAATGCTTCAAGTTTGCGCATGACGCTAGCGCAGAATGTTCAATGAGTCCACGAGCGTGGCGATAGGGAAATGCGACCGGGCTTTGGTTCGAAAGGTGCGTGGTAGCGATCTGTCGGGCGCATCAAAAAATGCCCAAGCGACAGCTTGACGCATTTTTCCAAGCCACGTGTGATTTCGAACCAAAACCGCATGCGCATTGCCCTGTCGCCATGCGGACGTCCGGCCACGCACGGCACTCAAAAACCTAAGCGACGTGTCTTCAGTTTCGGACTTGGTACCAAGCCACACCCGAATCGTCAACCGTGCGCGAAATCTCGCCCCGGTGCATCTCGTAATTCAGGCAGGCGATGCCTTCACCGGTGGCCAGACCAAAAACGCCGGTGTCGGCTTCGGTGATGGCGCGGCCGAAGAGGGCCACAAACACGTCGATAGCGCGTTTTTTGGTTTGCAGGGTTTTCTTCAGCCGGTCGAGCGTGCGGTGTTGCGAGGCGGCGAGGTAGTCCAGGCGCGCGTGCAGGCCGCGGAAGCAGTCGTTGTGCGAGGGCAGCACCAGCACGTCGTCGGGCACCTGACGCTTGATTTTTTCGATGGACTCCAGCCACTCGCGCATCGGGTCGGCGTCGGGCTCGGTGGGGTGGACGGAGACATTGCTGGAGATTTTGGGCAACACCTGGTCGCCCGAGATCAGCAGCTTCAGGTCGGGGCAATAAAAACACGCGTGTTCGGGGGAGTGGCCGTTGCCGACGACAACGCGCCAGGTGTGTGCGCCAATGCGGATTTCTTCGCCATCGACGATGCGCCGGTAACTTTGCGGCAACGCGAAAATACGTTTGCCGAAGTTGCCAAATTTCGCCTGGTAACCTTCGATGGCGGCGTCGCTCCAGCCGGCGCGGTGGAAGAAACTGACGCCGTCCAGCGGCGCCTCGCGGCCTGTGTCGGCGGTGAGCACGCGGCAGTTGAGGTATTCGAGTTGTGTCATCCACAGGCGGCAGTCGAATTTTTTGACGAGCCAGCCAGCTGCGCCGATGTGGTCCGGGTGCATGTGGGTGATCAACACGCGCGTGAGCGGACCCTGGCCTTGTGCCGAAGCAAACAGCGCGCGCCAGGCGGCCACGGTTTCATCGGTGTGCAGGCCGCAGTCCACTACAGCCCAGCCATTGCCTGCGCTGCCAGTGCCTGCAGCGTTGTCGCCGTCCTGCAGGCCCCAGACATTGATGTGGTCCAACCGACCCGGCATGGGCATGCGCATCCAGACCACGCCGGGGGCGAGCTCAATCGATTTTCCGGGCTCGGGCGGCGCCGGGTAAGGGTAAACCAGGGTGGGTTTTTCCAATCGCTCGCGTGCAGGCCCGGCAGCTTCAGTTTGAAGGGACTGGTCGGGTGAAGGAGATGGCATGCGGTCGCGGTTGACGCTATGTAATGGTGCCGATTGTCGGAGTCGAACTGACGACCTTCCGCTTACAAGGCGGGTGCTCTACCAACTGAGCTAAATCGGCACAGCAGGAATTCTACTTGACGCGCTTGAGGGCCGGACGCGGGCCAGAGGGTGGTTTGGGTGGCGGCGGCGCGTCGCCCTGGGCGTTGGCGTCGCCGTGTGGTTCGCCATGGGAATCGCCGATCAGGTGCACGACCTTGTTGTCGGCGCCTCCGGCCGCTCGCACCTGCTGAACCGAGGCCAACGCTGGCCCCTGCCCTTCCGGCCGCGCGGCCGTCGGCACGGACATGGGAAAGGCCATGCCCTGGCCGTTTTCGCGCGCGTAAATGGCGATGACGCGGTTGATCGGCACCATGATTTCGCGCGCAGAGCCGGCGAATCGCGCCTTGAATTCGATGAACTCATTGCCCAGTTTGAGTGAGCTGGTCGCGTCAAAACTGATGTTGAGCACGATTTCGCCATCTTTCACGTATTCGTTGGGCACACGCACGGTGTCGTCGACCAGCACTGCCACATACGGCGTGAAGCCGTTGTCGGTGCACCACTCGTAAAGCGCCCGAATCAGGTACGGGCGAGTGGAAGTGCTGTCTTTGGCGTCAAACATCAGACGGCTATTTTCGCATCACCTTTTCGGATGGCGTCAACGCTTCAATATAAGCCGGGCGCGAAAAGATGCGTTCGGCGTATTTGAGCAAAGGGGCGGCGTTTTTGGAAAGGTCAATGCCGTAATAGTCCAGGCGCCACAACAGCGGGGCAATGGCGACGTCGAGCATCGAGAAATTGTCGCCCAACATGTATTTGTTCTTTAGGAAGATCGGCGCAAGTTGGGTCAGGCGGTCGCGAATGTGCGAACGCGCTTTTTCCAGCGCTTTTTCATTCGACTTCGCGGCGCGCGACTCGAGCATCGAGACATGCACAAACAGTTCTTTTTCGAAGTTGAGCAGGAACAGGCGCACGCGGGCGCGGTCTACCGGGTCGCCGGGCATCAATTGAGGATGCGGGAAGCGCTCGTCGATGTACTCGTTGATGATGTTCGACTCGTACAAAATCAGATCGCGCTCAACCAGAATTGGCACCTGGCCGTAAGGGTTCATCACGCTGATGTCTTCGGGCTTGTTGTAGAGATCGACGTCGCGGATTTCGAAGTCCATGCCCTTCTCAAACAGCACAAAGCGGCAACGGTGGGAAAACGGGCAGGTGGTGCCTGAATACAAGACCATCATGGTGGGGGACTCCTAAAAATGAAAGAGTGGGTGGCCGTTGGCCATCCCACTCTGAGGGTCCCGGGTGCGCTTTTGGCACACCCGGGCAATTCAAACGACGTTTACTTCACATCTTTCCAATAGGACGCATTGAGGCGCCAGGCGAAGAACGTGAACAGAAACAAGAACAGCAACACCCAAACGCCCACGCGCACACGCGACGCCTGCGCGGGCTCTGCGGCCCACTGCAGGAAACTTACCAGATCACCGATAGCCTGGTCGTATTGCACCGAGGTCATGGCGCCGGCACTGACTTGTTGCCAACCTTTGAAGACCTTGACCTCGTGGCCGTGCTCGGTGGCGGTGTCAAAAACCGGCTGGCGGTTGCCCTGCAACTCCCACAAGGCGTGTGGCATGCCGACGTTGGGGAACGCGAGATTGTTCCAGCCAGTGGCTTTGGTCGGGTCGGGATAATACGCGCGCAGGTAGGTGTAGAGGTAATCCGCCCCGGTGCCCTGGCCTTGTGCCGAACGTGACCGCGTGATAAGCGACAAATCAGGCGGGTTCGCGCCGAACCATTCCTTGGCCTGTTTTGGGTCAATCGCGGCCTTCATGGTGTCGCCAACCTTGTCGGTGGCAAACAGCAGGTTGTCCTTGATCTGTCCTTCAGTGAGGCCGATGTCCCTGAGGCGGTTGTAACGCACATAAGCGGCCGAATGGCAGTTCAGGCAGTAGTTGACAAACAGCTTGGCGCCGTTTTGCAGCGAGACCATGTCGTTGAGGTGGTCCGGCGCCTTGTCCCATTTGATGCCGCCTTCAGACGCTGCCAACGCACCGGAAACCGAGCCGCCCAGAAGCGCAACAGTTGCGGCCAGGCCGAGGAAATATTTCTTGAAAATGCCCATTGTTTTCATTGTTGATGCTCTTTTTCAGTGGGCCGCAAAAGTCACGCGCGCCGGCACGGGTTTGGTCTCGCCAATCTGGCTCCACCACGGCATCAGGATGAAAAAACCGAAGTAGAACAAAGTGCCGATCTGTGAGATGCGCTCACCCATAGACGATGGCGGCTGAGTACCCAGATAACCGAGCACAAAGAAAACAACCACAAAAACCGCATACAACCACTTGTGCCAGCTTGGGCGATAACGGATCGATTTCACCGGGCTGTAGTCCAGCCAGGGCAGGAAAAACAGGATGATGACTGCGCCACCCATCACCACCACGCCCCAGAATTTCGCGTCAATGGCCAGCATCATGGCGGCGACAGCCAGCGCCACCAGCACGATCACCGCCTTGAAGAGCGTCGGCATCTTGAATTTGACAGCGGCCAACACGGCGCCACCGACCACACAGGCAATCAGCACATACATCATTTCGCTGGTGATGGCACGCAACATTGAGTAATACGGCGTGAAGTACCACACCGGCGCAATGTGTGCAGGCGTTTTCAAGGGGTCGGCAGGTATGAAGTTGTTGTACTCGAGGAAATACCCGCCCGCTTCCGGCGCGAAAAACACGATCGCCGAGAACACCATCAGGAACAGGCTCACGGCAAAAATGTCATGCACCGTGTAATACGGGTGAAACGGAATGCCGTCCAGGGGAATGCCGTTTTTGTCTTTCGTCGCTTTGATCTCGACACCGTCAGGGTTGTTCGATCCCACGTCGTGCAACGCCAGCAAGTGCGCGACGACCAGGCCAAGAAGAACCAAAGGCACGGCAATCACATGGAAGGCGAAGAAGCGGTTCAGCGTGGCGTCGCCGACAACGTAGTCGCCGCGGATCAGCAAAGCCAAATCCGGACCGATGAACGGAATGGCGGCAAACAGGTTGACGATCACCTGGGCGCCCCAATAACTCATCTGGCCCCAGGGCAGCAGGTAACCCATGAAGGCTTCAGCCATCAGGCACAGGAAAATGGCACAGCCAAAGACCCAAACGAGTTCACGCGGCTTTCGGTAGCTGCCGAAAATCAGGCCGCGGAACATGTGCAGGTAAACCACGACAAAGAACGCCGACGCGCCGGTGGAATGCATGTAACGCACCAGCCAGCCCCAGGGCACATCACGCATGATGTATTCGACCGAGCCAAAAGCCAAAGCGGCATCGGGCTTGTAGTGCATCGTCAAAAAGATGCCGGTGACGATCTGGATCACCAGCACCAGGAGTGACAGCGAGCCGAAGATGTACCAGAAGTTGAAGTTTTTCGGAGCGTAATACTCCGACATGTGCACTTTGTAGGCGTCAAACGCTGTGGGGAACCGGTTCTCGAACCAGTTGGTGACCTGCGCGGTCACTGTGGCGTTGGGTGAGATTTCTTTGAAGTCAGCCATGATGATTGCTTTCAGGCCTTTTTATCTTCACCGATCAGCAGGCGGCTGTCAGTGAGGAACATGTGCGGCGGCACTTCCAGGTTGTCGGGTGCCGGTTTGTTTTTGTAGACGCGGCCGGCCATATCAAATGTGGAGCCATGGCAGGGGCACAGGAAACCGCCTTGCCAGTCGTCCGGCAACGATGGCTGAGCACCCATCTGGAATTTGTCCGACGGTGAACAACCCAGGTGCGAGCAAATGCCAACCGCCACAAAAATCTCAGGTTTGATGGATCGGACCTCGTTGCGTGCATACACGGGCGTCGTTTCCTCGGGTTTACGCAACGATTTGGGGTCCGCCAACTGGTTGTCCAATTTGGCAAGCGTTGCCAGCTGTTCTGGTGTGCGTTTGACGATCCAGACCGGTTTTCCGCGCCATTCGACGGTGCGTTTTTCCCCCGGTTTCAAGTCTGAAATATCAACTTCAACGGCGGCGCCGGCGGCTTTTGCGCGCTCGGAGGGGCTAAAGCTGCTGACAAAAGGCACGGCAGCGAAGCCCGCGCCCAATGCGCCGGCACAACCGGAAGCAATCAGCCAGGTTCGTTTGCCGGCGTCAATTTGGCTTGTGCCTAAATTGGTGGCCGCAGCCAGGGATTCACTCATGGGATTCCTAAAAGAAACGTCGCGGAAATGTCTTGACACATCAATTTTGTGTGATGTTCTAGGGGTCAACCCGGCATTGTAGCTGAGCAAAACCGGGGTTTTGGGCCTCTGTTCCTTGCTTGACAGGGTGGATTTCCAAGTGATACTCGGGGTCCTTTTAACCACAACCGGAGACAAGAAATGGGAATGATGCAGGAATTCAAGGATTTCGCGCTTAAGGGCAATGTGATGGATTTGGCCGTCGGCGTGATCATCGGCGGCGCGTTCGGAAAGATCGTCGACTCCGTGGTCGGCGATTTGATCATGCCACTCGTCGGCAAAATATTCGGAGGAATCAATTTTTCCGAGATGTACATCATGCTGGCGCCCCCCGCCAAAGCGGTGGAAGGCGCCACCAGTTATGCCACGCTCAAAGCCGCTGGCGCCAACCTGTTTGCCTACGGGAATTTCTTGACGATACTGGTCAACTTCATCATCCTGGCGTTCATCATCTTCATGATGGTCAAACAAATGAACCGCTTGAAGAAAGAAGCCGCACCCGCGATTCCTGCTGCTGTGCCAGAAGACGTCGTACTGTTGCGTGAAATTCGGGACTCGCTGAGAAAATAATTGCAAATCGCGGCACCCTCGCCGCTTTGAAACGCCCGCCCAGAAAACGGTCGCGGGCGTTTTTACGGGTTCAACCGGCGCGCCATTGATTTGGCAACTCGAATTGCCGCAATCAGGCTTGACGCATCGGCTTGACCGGTCCCAGCAATGTCAAACGCAGTGCCGTGGTCCGGGCTGGTTCGCACCAAAGGCAAGCCCAGCGTCACGTTCACGCCTTTCTCCATGCCAAGGTATTTCACCGGGATCAACCCCTGATCGTGGTACATCGCTACAACGACGTCAAACTCGCCCGGCTTTCCCTTGAGCGCGCGGGCACGCATAAACACCGTATCCGGCGCAAAAGGGCCCTGCACATTGATGCCTTCGGCGCGGCCCTGGAGTATCGCGGGTGCAATCGCTTCAATTTCTTCGCGCCCAAACAGGCCGCCCTCACCCGCGTGAGGATTCAGCCCAGCCACACCAATGCGCGGCGCGCGGCCCAAAATTTTGTGCAAAGCCTTGTGCGAAATGCGCAAAGTTTGCAACACATTATCAATAGTCACGGTGCGAATGGCGTCAATCAACGCGACATGGATGCTGACCAACACCACCCGCAGTTCGTCATTCGCCAGCATCATGCGCACGGGCATTTCGGCAGGCGTTTTCCCCGCGTGTTCTGCGGCGATTGCTTGCAGCAATTCAGTGTGGCCCGGGTAGTTTGAATAGGGTTGTCCGCTGGCCTCCAACGCCTCTTTGTGCAATGGCGCTGTCACCATTGCCGCAATTTCCCCGCCCAGCGCCGCCTTGGCCGCCCAAACCACACAATCGCCGGCCAATCTGCCGCCAAGTGCGCTGACTTGGCCCATCGGGACCGGCGCAGCCAAGACCTGAATCTGAATAACAGGCAAGCAACGTGGCGGCAAGTCGAACGCGTCTTTGGGTGCCGCGATGTGCGCCACGGGCAGTGGAATTTGCTTGCCACTGACCCATCCCACAGCGCGGCGCATCGTGGCCGCATCGCCGGCCACAAAACATCCGCGGGTCACTTCCGGCGCGTCGCGAAAAGCTTTAGCGATGATCTCCGGGCCGATGCCAGCGGGATCACCCAGCGTGATGGCGATTGGTTTCGTCGGCAATTTCACGACGCACCCCCCTGGCGACAAATACGGCTTTCGCGCCCGGCGAAGTCATGACACATGCAACAGGCGGCGCTCATGCTTTAGGCCGGATTGTCAATGTCGATAAATTCATGATCCAAACCAAATTGCGCCGCGACATGGGCTGCAACGGCGGGCGCGCCATACCGCTCGGTGGCGTGGTGCCCACAGGCCAGATAGGCGACGCCAGACTCCCGCGCGTAATGCGCCTGAGGCTCGGATATTTCGCCGGTGATAAAGGCATCCGCCCCGGCCGCGATTGCCGCTTCAAAATAGCCCTGCGCGCCACCGGTGCACCATGCTATATTTTTAATAGCTACATTGGGAACATCTACGACGGCTATTGGCCTTTTTAGCACACGCTCTATGTGATTCGCCAAACTGTGCACTTTGGCGAAACTCCTGCCGTCAAGCCTGCTCCCCAAAAATCCCAGTGATTGCTCGCCAAAACGTCCCGCGCTGCCTTCAAATGCCTTCAATCCCAGTTGCAGCCCAAGCTGGGCGTTGTTACCCAACTCTGGATGCGCGTCAAGCGGCAGGTGGTAAGCGAAGAGGTTGATGTCGTGCGCGAGTAAAAGTGACAGTCGCTGTTTCATCCAGCCCGTGATTCGCCCGTCCTGCCCGCGCCAAAAGAGCCCATGGTG
>JANNYX010000483.1:0-2312 GCA_031410295.1 Rhodoferax sp. | reverse complement strand
GCACTGTTTGGCACCTGTGCCGTAGGTTTGGTTTTGACCGGCGCGCTGGTCTGGATCACCGAGTATTACACCGGCACGCAGTACGCCCCGGTGAAACACATCGCCCAAGCCTCCACCACCGGGCACGGCACCAACATCATCGCGGGCCTTGGCGTGTCGATGCGTTCGACGGCCTGGCCGGTGATCTTCGTCTGCATCGCCATCTGGGTCTCGTTCGCACTGGCGGGCCTGTACGGTATTGCCATCGCGGCAACGTCGATGCTGAGCATGGCCGGCATCGTGGTGGCGCTGGACGCCTATGGCCCGATCACCGACAACGCCGGCGGCATTGCCGAAATGGCCGAGTTGCCCGCCAGCGTGCGCGACATCACCGACCCGCTGGACGCGGTGGGCAACACCACCAAGGCCGTGACCAAGGGTTACGCCATCGGTTCGGCAGGCCTGGCCGCGTTAGTACTGTTTGCCGACTACACCCACAAACTCGACGCCTACGGCAAAGCCATCACCTTTGATTTGTCGAACCCGATGGTCATCATCGGCCTCTTCATCGGCGGCCTGATTCCTTACCTCTTCGGCGCCATGGCGATGGAGGCTGTGGGCCGCGCTGCCGGTTCCGTGGTGGTTGAAGTGCGCCGCCAGTTCGCGGATGGCCAAATCATGGCCAACAAACGCAAGCCAGACTACAGCGCAGCCGTCGACATGTTGACCACCGCGGCCATCAAGGAAATGATGATCCCCTCGCTCTTGCCGGTTGTAGTGCCGATTCTGGTCGGCCTGGTGCTCGGGCCAGCCGCCTTGGGTGGCCTGTTGATGGGCACCATCGTGACTGGCCTCTTTGTGGCCATCTCGATGTGTACCGGCGGCGGCGCCTGGGACAACGCGAAAAAATACATTGAAGACGGCAACCACGGCGGCAAGGGTTCTGAAACCCACAAAGCTGCAGTAACGGGCGACACCGTGGGCGACCCTTACAAAGACACCGCTGGCCCGGCCGTGAACCCGCTGATCAAGATCATTAACATCGTGGCACTTTTGATCGTGCCCTTGATGATGCAGATCCACGGTGACAAGGGTACCGCCGTCAAAGGCGCCGCGCCGGTGGCCGCTGCGGTGGCAACCGCCGCTGTTGGTGCTGGCGCCGTGGCAACTGCTGTGGCTCCGGCCGCTGCGACTGCTGCCGCGCCAGCGGTTGATTCCAGCGCCAAATCTGACGCCGCCATGCTGGCCGCCGCGCAGGCTGCGGCCGATGCAGCCTCGGTGAAAACCGAAGGCGGTGTCGTCAAGTTCTACTTTGCCTCCGGCAAGGCCGACCTCGCCTCGGGCGGCAAGGAAGCGCTGGTCGAAGTGGTCAAGGGTGTGATGGCCGGTAAAAAGGCCGTCATCAGCGGTTATGTCGACGCCACCGGCGACCCGGTAAAAAACGCCGAGCTGGCCAAGCAGCGCGCCTTCGCCGTGCGTGACCTGCTCAAGATCATTGGTGTGCCGGAAGACAAGATCGAGTTGAAGAAGCCCGAAGACATCAAGGCGGGCGCCACTTCGGCTTCTGAAGGTCGGCGTGTGGAAGTGACCTTGATGTAGTTGGCGTAGAGATAGTCCACGAGGCTTTTGCCTTGACTCGAAAAGCCCGCGTTTGCGGGCTTTTTTGTTGTGGGAGTGTTGGCGCCAAGCTCGCGGCGAGGTCGTCAGCCGCACAATCCCGATTGCCTTTTGCAGTGGCGGCAAGGCGCCAGAGGCACCGACGCCATAGACGTTGATGGATTCTCTCAAACCCAGTAGCTGATAAACCTTGCGGCCGTCGCTGCTGATAGCAATGTCGATAGTTGAGAGTAAAAGGCTAAAGTTTCGTTAGAGACAGGTGACTTGAAAACCTTTGAAGTTGGTTGATATGCCAATGCATAAAACGGCAGTCGCGCTGGCGTTACAGGGTTTCCGAGCGGACTCAGCTCCCTCCGAACCAGTTGTAGCCCTGGTCTTCCCAGTAGCCTCCAGGGTAGGTGTTGGTGACAAAAATCGCCTGGATATGTTTCGGGTTTTTATAGCCCAGCTTGGTGGGCATGCGAAGTTTCATCGGGAAGCCGTATTTCGGTGGCAGCGGCTGGCCGTCGTAGGTCAACGCCAAAATCGTTTGCGGATGCAGCGCGGTGGGCATGTCGATGCTGGTGAAGTAATCGTCGGCGCACTTGAACCCCACGTATATGGCGCTCAGGTCGGCGCCCACGTTGCGCAGAAAGCTGGCAAAGGAAACGCCGCCCCACTTGCCGATGGCGCTCCAGCCTTCGACGCAGATGTGGCGCGTGACCTGGTCGATTTGC
>JANNYX010000482.1:0-6044 GCA_031410295.1 Rhodoferax sp. | reverse complement strand
CACCGACGCGGCGCCGGGTCGCGACGCCGGGCCGCCCCAAGGTGCGAGCACCCCCTCGGGGGGCCGGGCAGCACACGCAGCAGCAACCGTGGGGGCCCCAAAATTCCCGCTGATGGAAGCCATCATGGCCGCGGGCCTGCCCTACACCAGCGGGCCCCAGTGGCTGGCCGAGCACGTTTTGCAGGGCCGCCATGTCCTGGCTGTGGCCGGCACGCACGGTAAAACCACGACGACGGCGATGTTGACCTGGATTCTTGAATGCGCTGGTTTGCAGCCCGGGTTTTTGGTCGGCGGCGTGCCCTTGAATTTTGGCGTGTCAGCCCGTTTGGGAAAAGGCCATTGTTTTGTCATAGAAGCCGACGAATACGACACCGCTTTTTTCGACAAACGCAGCAAGTTTGTCCACTACCGGCCACGCACCGCCGTTTTGAACAACCTGGAATTCGACCACGCGGATATTTTTGACGACCTGGGCCAGATCGAACGGCAGTTCCACCATCTGGTGCGTATGGTTCCGGGCAATGGCCGAGTCGTCGTCAACGGCCTCGAAGAAAGCCTGCAGCGGGTTTTAAACCAAGGCTGCTGGAGCGAGGTGCGCAGTTTCGGCGCAGCGGTAAGTGATTTCACCGCACTGGGCGACGCCAGCGATTTTGAAGTGCATGTCAAGGGCCAGAAGGCCGGGCACGTGATGTGGCCGCTCACGGGAACACACAACCAATTGAATGCGCTGGCGGCCATCGCCGCGGCAGACCATGTCGGCGTGGCAGTCGCCGTGGCGTGCAAGGCGCTGGAAACTTTCCAAAACGTCAAACGGCGCATGGAAGTGCGCGGGCGGATTCTGTTGAAAGGCGCCAGCGCCGGCGGCGCGGTCACGGTGTACGACGATTTTGCCCACCACCCGACGGCGATCCGCACCACAGTGGACGGCTTGCGCCGCAAGATCGCCGCGAGCGCGGCGCCGGGTCAACGCATCCTGGCCGTCTTCGAGCCGCGCTCCAACACCATGAAACTGGGCGCGATGAAAGCGCAACTGCCGTGGAGCCTTGAAAGCGCCGACCTGGCTTTTTGCCACGCGGGCGGCCTCGGCTGGGACGCGCGCGCCGCACTTTTGCCCATGGGTGACAGCGCCTGCGTGGCGGATTCGATTGACGAATTGGTGGCGCAAGTCATCAACGCCGTGCAAGCCGGCGATCACATTGTGTGCATGAGCAACGGTGGTTTTGGCGGCGTTCACGCCAAGTTGTTGGCAGCCTTGGCGTGAGGTTCAAAAAGTCGTCAAATACTATAATTAACATAGCAAACAATTGAATTATTTAGACGGCTTAAACTCAATTTGACTGCATGTTTTTAAGGAACACCCGCCCATGACGCTGCCCCTTTCCAACAAACTGGCTTTGGTCACCGGGGCGTCCCGCGGCATCGGCGCGGCGATTGCGCAGCGCCTGGCCCAGGAGGGCGCGGCCGTGCTGGTGCATTTCAACAGCGGGCGCGAGCGGGCGCAGGAAGTCGTTCACACCATCCAGCAGGCGGGCGGTCAGGCCGAAGTGGTTGGCGCCGATTTGAGCCGCCAAGACGGCCCAGCGGCCTTGCTGGCGCAGGTGGACCCGGCCTTTGGCGGGCGCTTTGCCGGCCACCTGGACGTGCTGGTCAACAACGCCGGCAGCTTTGCCTTTGGCGTGCTCGCAGATGCCAGCGACGAATCCTTTGACAAACTCTTCAACCTCAACGTGCGCGCCGTCTTCCAGCTCTCGCGCGAAGCCGCGCGGCGCATGGCCAGGTCCGGTTTTGGCCGCATCATCAACATCGGTTCGGTCTTCGGCGAAGCCGCCCCTTCGGCGGGTATGAGCGTTTATTGCGGCACCAAATTCGCCGTGCAGGGCCTCACCCGGGCCTGGTCGCGTGACCTCGGCGCCCACGGCATCACCGTCAACAACGTGCAGCCAGCGGTGGTGCAAATGGCGCCACAACCCACGGCGGGGCCAACCTTCGACGCCATGCAGCGCTTCACCAGCGTCGGGCGTTTTGGCAAACCCGAAGAAGTGGCTGCCATGGTGGCCTTCCTGGCCGGCCCTGAAGCCGGATTTATCAATGGTGAAAGTTTCAATGTGGATGGCGGCTGGAGCGCCTGATCACAGCCCCCGCTGGTCCAACAGCAAGACGGCGCGGCGGATCATGTCGTGCTGATCCATTCGCTGCCAACGTAACGGTCCCCCGGCCGTTGTGCAAGTCAGATGCGATGGAGGGAAACACGGCATCTGTGATTCAATCCATAACATCCCTGCACAATTCAGGCGGCACATCCATTTTTCCAAATCTACAGGAGACTCGTCGTGAATCAAACCGCATCCGCTTTTTCGCGCCGTGCCGGCGTGGTCGCCGTGCACTCGGTCGACCGTTTTGTGTTTAGCGTGCCGGATCTGGCCGTGGCGCAGAAGTTTTATTCGGCTTTTGGGCTGGACGTGCGCCAGCACGGCGAGCGGCTGGACCTCTTGACCTTTGGCAACCCGCATTGTTGGGCGTCGATCTTCAAGGCGGGCGAGCGCAAGCAGCTGCAATTTGTGCGTTACGGCATCTTCGCTGACGACGAAGCGGCGTTTCGCGAGCGTGTGGCCAAGTCGGGTTTGGGCATCGCCGCGCACCCCTTGAGCGCCGGCATCGATGGCGACCAGGGCATGTGGCTGCAGAACCCGGACGGCATCGCCATCCAGATTCTGGTGGCGCCCAAGGTGTCGCCGTCGGCCCCTTCGCAACCTAGCGTGGTTGCACCCGTGGCGCCGGGCAGAGGCGCGGCCCCCAGCCGCAGCAAGGTCCAGCCGGTGCGGCCGCGCAACCTGTCGCACATCCTGCAATACAGCCCTGACGTGCCGCGCATGACCGGCTTCTGCAAGGACGTGCTGGGCCTGCGCATGAGCGACTACACCGCCGACGTCATCGCCTTCATGCACACCCCGCACGGCAGCGACCACCACCTGGTGGCCTTCGCCAAATCCCACGCGCCCGGCCTGCACCACAGCAGCTGGGATGTGGGCAGCGCCGACGAGGTGGGCAGCGGCATGGAGCAGATGCGCATTGCCGGTTGGGGCAAGGGCTGGGGCGTGGGCCGCCATGTGCTGGGCTCCAACTTTTTCAACTATGTCGAAGACCCGTGGGGCAGTTTCTGCGAATATTCGGCCGGCATCGACTTCATTCCCGCCGACCTGGATTGGCCCGCGGCCGACCACCCGCCAGAGGATTCGTTTTATGTCTGGGGCCCTGAGGTTCCGCAGAATTTCATCACCAACCAGGAATACCCGGCACCGCAGTGACGGGCCTCCTGCATTCCAAAATGGCGCACGTTTTTACGCCGATGGGGGCAAACGCACGGGCGCCCCGGCAGATTGATTCACAACCTGGTTGGGAGCGAGCATCATGCGGCACACGACGCAGGTCCTGATTGTGGGCGCAGGCCCGGTCGGCCAGGGCCTGGCGATAGAACTTGGCCATCGCGGCATCCACTGCGTTGTCATCGAGAAAAATTCGCGCATCGGTGTGGCGCCGCGCGCCAAGACCACCAATGTGCGCACGCGCGAGCATCTGCGCCGCTGGGGCATTGCCGATGCGCTGCGCGCGGCCTCGCCGTTTGGGGTGGATTACCCATCCAACGTCGTTTTCGCCACGCGCCTGAACGGGCCCCAACTGGCGCGTTTTGACAACGCCTTGTACTGCGCGCCGGGCCGCAACCCGCTTTACGCGGAGCACGCCCAGTGGATCCCGCAGTACACCCTGGAGCAGGTGATGCGCAAACACCTGGACAGCCTGCCTTGTGTGCAGGTTCGCCTCAATGCCGAATTGCTGAAACTGGAACAGGGCGATGCCTCTGTGGTGGCCAGCGTGCGCAATCTGGAAACCGGCGAGGAAGAGGAAATCGAGGCCCAATTTCTGGCCGGTTGTGATGGTGGCCGCAGCCGCGTGCGCGAAGCGATTGGCGCGCGCATGCAAGGCACTTTTGGCATGTCCCGCAACTACAACATCGTGTTTCGGGCGCCCGGATTGGCAAAGGCGCATCAGCACGGGAAAGCCATCATGTACTGGCTGGTCAACCACGATGTGCCGTGCCTGCTGGGCCCGATGGACACCGGCGACCGCTGGTTTTTCATGCCCACGGGGTTGGCAGCGGACGTACAGGTCACGCTGGACAACGCGGCGGCGTTGATCAAAAAGGCCACCGGCCTGGATCTTCCCTTTGAGGCGCTCAGTGTGGACGAATGGGTGGCCCACCAGGTGGTGGCCGACCAGTACCGGGACCGTCGCGTGTTTTTGGCCGGCGACGCTTGCCACCTGCACCCACCCTTTGGCGGATTTGGCATGAACATGGGTGTCAGTGACGCGGTGGACCTGGGCTGGAAGTTTGCCGCCGTGCTTCAGGGCTGGGGCGGCGAGACCCTGCTGGCGAGTTACGAGCAGGAGCGCCGGCCGGTGCACCTGCATGTGCTGAAAGAAGCCACGGCCAACCACGCCAAAGTCAGCAATGCCTTGTTTGAACCGGGTATTGAAGACGATTCGCCTTTAGGGCAGGCAGTGCGAGCACGCGTCGGCAAGCAGATTGAGGCGGCGAAGTTGTCCGAGTTTTACACGCTGGGCACCATGCTGGGCGACCGTTACGCCAATTCACCCGTGGTGCAGGTGGTCGACCCGGCCGTGGCCCAGGCCAGTGACGGCGCCCGCGATTTCCTCAACTACATTCCCAATGCTTTGCCCGGCAGCCGCGCGCCGCATGTGTGGCTGCATGATGGCAGCGCCTTGTTTGACCACTTCGGCCCGGGCTTCACCCTGCTGGCATCCCCAGGTGCCAACGCGGCATGTATTGAAGCCGCCGCAAGCCAGGCCACGCAGCGGGCCGTGCCGCTCACGGTGTTTCGATCCGACAACCCGGCCGTTCCCACCCTTTACCCGCTTCGCCTGACGCTGATCCGGCCTGACCAACATATCGCCTGGGCCGGTGACATCTGGCCGCAGCTGGCACAGTTCGATGTGTTCTCGCTGGTGACGGGCAGAACCGCCGCCGCGACATCCCAAACCAAAGACACCCAACCGAAGGAGACTGTTCATGAATGATGTCATCTCGCCCGCGCGGCTGGCCCGCCTGGATTCCCGATGCTGAAAACCCCCTTCTTCGTGGCGGCCACGCTGGCGACTGGCCTGTTGCTGGCGTCCTGCGCAACCGACCGGGAGCCGGTGACCACGGTCACCTCTGGCGCGGTGATTGCCAACGTGACGGTGGTCAACACGCGTGATGGCTCGCTGCAAAGCGGCATGTCTGTCGTGCTGCAAAACGGCAAGATCAGCAAGATTGCCAACAGCGGCAGCATCGCCGCCAGTGGCAGCGCGCAAACCATCGACGCCAGCGGCAAATTCCTCGTGCCCGGCTACAACGACATGCACACCCATGCCCTGGCCAGCGCCGACGAACCCTTGCCGTTCTGGCCCGCAATGATCGCCAACGGCATCACTGGCATCCGCGAAATGGCCGGCAACGCGCAAGCCATCACCCGCGCCAAAAAGCTCAATGCCGAAGCAGCCGCCGGCCGCGTGCTGGCACCCGAGGTGTTGGCCAGCGCCAGCAACATCGTCACCGCCATGGTGGCGCCGGCGGCGATGGCCGGTGTCATGCAGCAGCAAAAAGAGGATGGCGCGGATTACGTCAAAACCGTCAGCCAGAACCCCGGCATGTTCCCCATCATGATGGCCGAATCGAAACGCTTGGGGCTGCCGGTTGCCGGCCACATTGCACCGGGCATCAGCGCCACCGACGCCTCCAACGCCGGCTGGCGCGCGGTGGAGCACCTGGGCCCGGCGCTGTCGCTCTTGCTGGATTGTTCAACCGATGAAGCGGCCATCCGCGCCGATGTGCGGCGCGCGCCGCCTACCATGCCCAACATCTTCAGCCCCTTCATTCCGCGCCTGCCCGAAGTCACCTGGTTCCAACGCGTGATGGACAGCTACAGCCAGGAGCGCTGCGTGACCCTGGCCAAAACCTTCGTCAAAAACGAGACCTGGCAAGTGCC
>JANNYX010000481.1:0-5497 GCA_031410295.1 Rhodoferax sp. | reverse complement strand
GGCCACCGTAATCCTGCCCGCGCACCACGTCCCAGAGCCGAAAACGCACGTCATAACGACCGTCGGCCAAGCGGGACACACTGCCGGCCACCAGCGAGTCGGCCGATTTTTGCCGCCAGGCCGACATGTCGGGCCGCGCGCCTTCGTCCAACGCAGCTCCGGCGGTGTCGACGCCGCGGAACTGTCCACTGCGCTCCAGATCAGCCAACACGATGGCGCCAATTTTTTGCGGCGCGCTGTCGTCGCCCCGAAAAGCGGCAACGGCAATCGGCAACTGGGTCAGGCCAACACCCGACACTTCAACACGGAATTGGGCTTGGGCGCCAAGGCTAGAGAGGGCCAGCAACGCGATGGAACTTCGACGATTGATCATGGCGGCATTATCCAGCCCTCGTGATTACCCCATCGTCACGCTCCCGCAAACGGGCGTAACCAAGCGTAGGCTTGACGATTTGTGTTTGAGCGCGCAGCCGCACTGTCTGTGCGTTGGCAGACTCATGGCTGCGGCTGGCCTCTTTGTGCCACAAATGAAACACCTCGGTCGCACAGAAGCCATTTTTGCGGGCCAGGCCCAGATTGTGAAGACGCAACACGAAGTCGGCATCTTCATGGCCCCAGCCGACGAAGGACTCGTCAAAACCCTCCACCTTCTCAAAGTCCGACCGCCAAACGGCCATGTTGCAGCTTCGGATGCCCTTCCAGTCAAACGCTTGCTGAATCCTCAGCGCACCATCGGGCAGGCGCAGCAGGCCGGTTAATTTGCTCGCCTCGCCAGAGAGGCGTTTGCGCAGCCAAAACCCATGTCCGCGGCCATCGACCTGTTCCACGCCGTCCAGCACGCGTTGGGTCAGCTCTGGCGACAACAACACGCGGCTTCCATTGATAAAAAAACCGGTCTGTGCAAGTTGGCGGTGGCGCGCGATGAAGTCTCGTTCAGGCACACAATCACCATCAAGAAAGACGATGTAATTGCCCCGCGCCGCGGCGACGCCACGGTTGCGCGCTTTGGACGCCGTGAAGCCGACGTCCGGGTGCCAGACGTGGATTAGTTTGAGCGCCAGCGCGTCAGCGGACTGCACAATGCGTTGCCGATGCACGCCAGTGGAGCCATCGTCTGCCACAATCACCTCAAAATTGCGGTCTGACTGTCGCGTCAACGCCGACAAAACGGCCAACAAGGCGTCGCTGCGGTTATAGGTGGTGATGACGACGGAAACGAGCTCTGGAACATCCATATTGAACTAGACTACGCAGCGCCTTCCAGGCCACCAGCGTGCAAAATTCTCCAAATACTACCATCCCGCACCTTCCTACAATGGGCAAAATCTCGGTCTACGTCATTGCTTTCAATGAGGCCGAAAAAGTTGCTGCAACGGTCGCCAGTGTCCAGTGGGCCGACGAGATTGTGGTCGTCGATTCGCACAGCACTGACCGCACCGCCGAAATCGCCAGTGCACTCGGCGCCCGTGTGGTCCAGGTTGAATTCAAGGGGTTTGGCGACCTGCGCAACCAGGCCATCGCCGCCTGCTCGCACGAGTGGATCTTCAGCCTGGACGCCGACGAGCGCTGCACGCCGCAAGCCCAGCAGGAAATTCAGGCCATCGTCAGCGCAGGTGATGGCGCCCCTCACGACGCCTACTGGGTGCCGCGCCGCAATTTTTTCATGGGCCGCTGGATCAAACATTCCGGCTGGTACCCCAACTACCGCCAGCCGCAGCTGTTTCGCAAAGGCAGCATGCATTACGACCAGCAGGAAGTGCATGAAAACTTCATCATGACCTCAGAGAAACCGATTGGCGCCTTGCAACATGCGATCTGGCAATTCCCGTTCAAGAACATGAGCGAAGTGATGCACAAGGCCAACCGTTATTCCAGCCTGGGTGCAGAGCGGCTGGCCGGTCGCAAACTGAGCATGGGCCGGGCGTTGGCGCATGGCCTGTGGGCCTTCATCAAGCATTACGTTTTCAAGCGCGGTTTTCTGGATGGCTGGCCCGGATTTGTCATCGCGTTGGGCAATTTCGAAGGGACTTTTTACCGCTATGTGAAAGCCCTCGAAAAACAAAAAGGCTCCGAATGGCAACCGCCAGCCAAGCTTGACCTGTCGCGCCCCGAAGTTTGACTGCACACGCCACCGCCCGTACCCGCCAGCCAGCGCCAACAGGCTGGAGTTTTCGCCTGTTGCTGGTCTGTTTTCTGGCGCTGTCGGCGAGCCTGCCGATTGCCATGATGAGCATTGGCAAGCTGCTTTTGTTCCTCGCCGCGCTGGGGTACTTCATCGAAGCGCAGTTGCGCAGGGTGCCCGACGGCGCCTTGCCGACATTGCTCAGTCCGCGCCTTTTGGTGTTCATCCTTGCCGTGTTTGCAATCAGTTTGCTGTGGACCTCGGCCGACCTCCACACCGCCCTGGCAGCGCTGGTCAAACACGGCAAACTGCTGGTCATCGTGCTCTTGGCCAGTTTGATTCGAACGGCCCGCGAAGGCAGAATTGCGCTCCTGGTGTTTGCCATCGGCCAATTCGCGCTGCTGGCCATTTCCTGGCTGTTGGTCGCTGGTTTGCCATTGCCGTTGGCGCCCCAAGGTGCCAGCCCGGGTGTGGTGTTTTCCAGCTACCTTGACCAAAGCATCATTTTCGCGACCAGCGCAGCTGTGATTTGGCACCTGCAAAGTCTTCCTGCGCCCAGGCCGCTGTGGCCACGCTGGCTGGCCGCCGCGTTTGTGATCGCTGCACTGGCGAGTGTTTTCCAGGTGCTGATTGGCCGCACCGCCTACGTCGTGGCGATCGCCTTGATCGGTCTGGCGCTGGTGTGGCGGTTGCCGCCAAAATTCAGGCTGACCGCGCTCTTTGGCGTCCCGCTGTTGATTCTGCTGGCCTTGTTCATGGCCTCCTCCTACCTGCCCGCGCGCGTCGGCCTGGTTTTTTCCGAATCGAGAAATTTTTCGGAGAAAGCCGACATCACGACGTCATCGGGCTGGCGTCTCAATGCCTGGCAACGATCCATCGAGGCGATTGCCGAAAAGCCGGCTCAGGGCCACGGCGTTGGCGCCTGGAGCAACACCGTCAAGCGCCTGCAGGGCCGCAGCGGCGCGGCGGTATTTGGCGCGGGCTCTTTGAGCAACCCCCATCAGGAGTATTTGTTGTGGGGCGTCGAGCTTGGCTTGGGCGGCATCCTGCTGCTGCTGTTGCTGCACCTGGCGCTGGCGCGTGACTTTGCCGGGTTTGTCGAGCCCGTCTGGCGTGCCGGCGTGTCGGTGGTGCTGGCCATGGCGATTGCCTGCCTCTTCAATTCCAGCATTTACGATGGCCTGATTGGCGACTACTTTTGCATTGTGTTGGGTTTGCTGCTGGGCTTGGGCCTGCGCAGTGCCAACCCGCCACTTTTGACACCACTTATGACGCCACCATTGACGCCACAGCCGACGGCACCGCTGCATGACCGACAAGCTTGATGTGACAGACGCGCCTGGGCCTAATCCCCTTGCCCCAGACCCGCCTGCACCGGCCCAACCGGTGCTGACGCTGCTGGCGCGCATCAAACGGTTGCGCCCGTATTTTGGCGGTGTCGGGCGGGTCTGGGCGATGGTGGCCGGCGGCGCCATCATCGGCGCGGCGACCGAGCCGATGATTCCAGCCCTGCTCAAACCACTCCTGGACCAGGGCTTCCAGCAGGGCCAACTGGCGATCTGGACGGTGCCGGTGGCCTTGTTGGCGCTGTTTGGCGTGCGCAGTCTGGCCGGTTATGTTGCCCAGCTTGGTTTGACCAAGATCACCAACCACGGCCTGCTGGCGCTGCGCCAGGCCATGTTCAGCAAGATTCTGCGTTCACACCTGCGCCTCTTTGGCCAACAGAGTTCCAGCGCCTTGTCCAACACGCTGGTCTACGAAGCGCAAACCGGCGCCGTGATGCTGGTGGCGTCGTTCTTGAGCCTGATGCGCAACGCGCTGACCTTGATGGCCCTGACCGGCTACCTGGTGTTCCTCAACTGGAAACTCACCCTGATCGTGGCCGCGGTCTTTCCGGCCGTGGCCTGGGTGATGCGGGTCTTGACAAAACGCCTGCACCGCCTGACCAAAGCCAGCCAGGACGCCACCGATGAGTTGGCCTATGTGGTTGAAGAAAACGTGCTGGCGCAGCGTGACATCCGCCTGCAGGGCGCGCAGGCATCGCAGGCCAGCCGTTTTGACACCTTGAGCGCGTCCTTGAGCCGAATCGCGATGAAGTCGACCGTGGCCGGCGCGGCAATGACGCCAATGACACAAATGCTGGCCGCCGTGGCCTTGTCGGCGGTGATTTCGGTGGCGCTGGTTCAAAGCGCCAGCAGTGGCACCTCGGTGGGGGGGTTTGTCGCCTTCGTCACGGCGATGTTGATGATCGTGGCGCCGATCCGCCAGCTCTCGGAAGTCTCCAGCCCGATCACGCGCGGCCTGGTCGCGCTCGAGCGCGCGCTGGACCTGATCGACGCCACACCGGATGAAACGCAGGGCACGTATGCGCTGGCACGCGCGCGCGGCGACATCAGCTTCGACAATGTCACGGTCGCCTACACCAGCGGCTCGGCACCGGCGGTGAACAGCTTCAGCCTGGCGGTGCGTGCTGGCGAAAACCTGGCGCTGGTGGGCGGCTCAGGGTCGGGTAAGAGCACCCTGGTGAACCTGCTGCCGCGCTTCGTGGATGCCACTTCTGGCGTGGTCTCAGTGGACGGCCACGATGTGCGCGACTGGTCGCTCAAGTCCCTGCGCCAGCAGTTCGCCATGGTCAGCCAGCACGTGCTGATGATCAACGACAGCGTGGCCAACAACGTGGCGCTGGGCCTGCCGCTGGACCGCGCGCGCGTCGCCGCTTGCCTTGATTCGGCCAACCTCGGTGATTTTGTGGCCGGCCTCTCGGAAGGCATTGACACCGTGGTCGGCCACAACGCCATGCAGTTGTCGGGCGGGCAGCGCCAGCGCCTGGCAATCGCGCGCGCGATGTACAAAGATGCGCCGATATTGATCCTGGATGAAGCTACCTCGGCGCTGGACACCGACTCCGAGCGCCTGGTGCAACAGGCGCTGGCGACCTTGATGACCGGCCGCACCACCCTGGTGATCGCGCACCGGCTCTCCACTGTGCGCCACGCCGACCGCATCATCGTCATGGAGGCCGGGCAAATCGCCGAGGCCGGCACGCACGCCGAGTTGCTGGCGCTGGATGGCGCTTATGCGCGCTTGAACCGTTCGGGCCTGCAGGCGGAGCCTGTGGCAGACAGAGGTTTTACCGCGAAATTCGGATAAAACTCTGTTATTTAGTAATTTTATTAAATATTTGTATTAAATTACATCAATTTAGCTACTTTATATATAGCTAATAAAGCACATTATTCGACGGCCCTATCGAGGCAAAGTAAGTGTCATTTTGTAATTTACACAAATTTGACCATTGATGGCCGGTAGCAAAACCCGTGGCCGCTTGCCCCAGACGCGCGCGCAAATTCTCATTGGTCATAAGCGTCTGCAATG
>JANNYX010000480.1:0-4130 GCA_031410295.1 Rhodoferax sp. | reverse complement strand
GATGTCGTCGACGACCTGGAACGCCAGGCCCATCGCCTCACCATACGCCTCCAACGCCTGATCTGCCTGCATGGAAGCCGCGCCACAGGCCGCGCCCATCATCACGCTGCCTTGCAACAAAGCGCCGGTCTTGAGGCGATGCATTTCACTTAATTGTGATTCGCTGAGGTGTCGCCCTACACTGGCCAAGTCGATGGCTTGCCCGCCGGCCATTCCCGCGCTGCCAGCCGCTTGGGCCAACAAGCGGCACAGCCGCGCCTGCAAGGCAGCGGGAATGGTGGCGCCTTCCGGTGTCAATTCGTCCGGCGTCAGCAGCTCAAACGCCAGCGCCTGCAAGGCATCCCCCGCCAGCAAGGCCTGCGCCTGGCCATATTTCACGTGAACAGTCGGTTTGCCCCGGCGCAAAACGTCGTTGTCCATACACGGCATATCGTCGTGCACCAGTGAATAGGCATGGATCAACTCGGTGGCGCAGGCGGCCCGCAACGCAGCAGCGGCATTGCCGCCAACCGCTTCGCAACCGGCCATCACCAAAAGCGGCCGAAGGCGTTTGCCGCCGTCCAGCACGGCATAACGCATGGCGTCCACCAGGGCAGCCGGTGCGCCATGATCGAGCCCGGCGGGGGCCTCCACGGTAACCCAGCGCTCGAGTGCGCGCTCCACCGCAAGCAGATGGCGTTGACTCCAGGCGGCCAGGTCAAAACCATTGCCCACAACGGAGCCCGCATGCAGCACTGCGCTCACTGCGGCGTCCATGTCTTGAGGGTTGCGCCGTCAAGCACCTTGATCTGTTCCTCCACAGCTTGAAGCTTGTCGCGGCAATACTTCAACAACTCGGCGCCGCGCTGGTAACCACTGAGCAATTGCTCCAGCGGCATGTCGCCGGTTTCGAGGCGGGCCACCAACTGCTCCAGCTCGGCTTGGGCCTGCTCATAACTGGCAGGTACGGACGAAGCTGATTTGGGCGCGGCCTTGGGCATGGACAGTTTGGGCAAAACCAGGATTTTACGTGTTGTCGCCGCGGCTACAATCCAGCCTTCTTCTTCCGGACTCGTCCGGAATCCCATTGTGAATGCATCCCCAGCGGATGCGCCCTGCCCCTTCATAGGGGGAGTCTCTAGGTCAGTCCCCATGTCTGATTTAAGTCTTCAACTGCAGCAGGCCCAAAGCCAACTACCAGTTTCAAGCTATTTCGATGAAGCGTTGTACCAGCGCGAGATCGAAATGTTGTTCAGGAATGGCCCACGGTACGTCGGCCACCAGCTTTCCGTGCCGCAACTGGGTGATTTCCATACGCTGCCGCAGGAGGCGGGCGGTCGCGCGCTGGTGCGCACGCCTGCCGGGGTGGAGCTGATCTCCAACGTCTGCCGCCATCGCCAGGCCTTGATCTTGACAGGTCGCGGCAGCCTGCCTGCCCAAGCAGGTGGCAACATCGTTTGCCCGCTGCACCGCTGGACCTACGCCGGCTCGGGCGCCAGCGCTGGCGTGCCCGCTGGCACGCTCCTGGGTGCACCCCACTTTGCCAAAGACCCTTGCCTGAATCTGCACAACTATCCGTTGTCTGAATGGAATGGCCTCCTTTTTGAACAAAGCCCAGGCGGCGGTGATCGTGACGTCGCCGCCGACCTGGCCGGCCTTGGCCCCAAAAGCGCGCTCGATTTCTCCGGTTATGCGCTGGACCATGTCGAGATGCACGAGTGCAATTACAACTGGAAGACCTTCATTGAGGTTTACCTTGAGGACTACCACGTCGGGCCCTTCCACCCGGGCTTGGGCCAGTTTGTCGAATGTGAAGAACTGCAATGGCAATTCAATCCGCGCTACTCGGTGCAAACTGTTGGCGTGGCCAACCGCCTGGGCAAGGCTGATGCGCAGGGCGGATCGCCAGTCTACCAGCGCTGGCAGGAGGCCTTGCTGAAATACCGCAACGGCGTACCACCGAAGTATGGCGCGATCTGGCTGACCTATTACCCGCAGGTCATGGTCGAGTGGTACCCGCACGTGCTTACCGTCTCCACCCTGCATCCGATCGGGCCGCAAAAAACCATGAACATGGTGGAGTTCTATTACCCCGAAGAGGTCCAGGCCTTCGAGCGTGAATTCGTTGAAGCACAAAGTGCCGCTTATATGGAAACCTGCGTCGAAGACGATGAAATCGCCCTTCGCATGGACGCCGGGCGCCAGGCACTGCTGCAACGCGGCGACAACGAAATCGGGCCCTACCAGAGCCCGATGGAGGACGGCATGCAGCAGTTTCACGAATGGTACCGACGCGCGATGGCGCCTGCATCTTGACAAACTGCACCAAACCCAAATCGGGGTTGATTGGCCAGAAACCCGGGGTAATTGGAAAACAGGTAACAATAAATCATTACAGGCCGACGCAACATATAGATAGTTTGCTATATTAATAGTAGCATTGTCATGAATTAACCCGACCGACATGTTTTCAAATTCCCGCCCATGCAAGCCTTCTGGATGATTTTGGCCACGCTGCTTTTTGCCACCATGGGGGTTGGCGTCAAGTTCGCCGCGCAAAGTTTCAATGTTTCAGAATTGGTGTTTTACCGGGGCCTCATCAGTATTGTGTTCACTGCAGCGGTCATGCGCGCCAGCGACACGCCCTTGCGCACCCCAGTGCTGGCGATGCAGGCGTGGCGCACGCTCGCGGGCACCCTGGCGCTAGGCGCCTGGTTTTACGCCATTGCCCAATTGCCACTGGCCACAGCGGTCACACTCAATTACATGAGCAGCGTGTGGATTGCGGTGTTTGTTGTCGCCGCCGGTTTTTGGACCCGGACTCTCGGTGCGCGTGGCCCTGCCATCGAGCGATCGGCGGTGAACCCGCAGCGTCAGGGGCTATTGGCGCTGACAGTGCTTGCCGCCTTTGCCGGTGTGGTGATGCTGCTGCGCCCCACCCTCGGGCAAAACCAGCTTTTTGCCGGGGTCGTGGGCCTGCTCTCGGGCGTCGGCGCGGCGCTGGCCTACCTGCAGGTGAACGCCCTGGCGCGGGCGGGCGAACCGGCCACCCGCACGGTTTTTTATTTCGCCATTGGCACTGCCGTGGGCGGCCTGATTGGCATGGTGTTCATGGGGGTCACGCCTTGGGCAAACATCAGCGCGGCCGCGGCCTGGTGGATTGTGCCGATTGGCGTGCTGGCGACCGTGGCCCAGTGGTGCATGACACGCGCCTTCAGCCAAGGACCCACGCTGGTTGCGGCAAACCTGCAATATTCGGGCATTGTCTTTGCAGCCATCTACGGCGTTGTTTTGTTTGGTGACATGATTCCGTGGATCGGCTGGGTTGGCATGGCCCTGATAGTCGCCAGCGGGATTGCAGCCACAGCGCTCAGAAGCGACGCTTTGCCGGACAATGCCCAAGAACCCCGTTGAACCTGAGTTGACATGCAAAGGAGCTGCTCATGAACTACGCAACCCTGATCTCGGTCGATCAACTGAAAACATTGCGGCGCGAAAACACCCCGCCAATGGTCTTTGACTGCAGTTTTGACCTGGCGAACGCGGCCGCAGGTGAAGCGGCGTATGAAGCGTCGCACCTCCCCGGCGCGGTTTATGTGCATCTGGACCGCGACTTGAGCGACAAATCCGGGCACGGCATCAACGGCGGAAGGCACCCGCTGCCCACGCGCGAGAAATTTGCCGCCTGGCTTGGCGCCGTCGGTTTCTCCAATGATCAACAAGCCGTCGTTTACGACCGCCAAGGCGCCAACTACTGCGGCAGGTTATGGTGGATGCTCAAGTGGGCTGGGCATGAAAATGTGGCTGTTCTGGATGGCTGCTTGCAGGCCTGGGCAGCGACAGAAGAGCTGGAGGCAGGGGCCCAGTCCGCGCGGACCGCTTCGATATTCACGGCGACATCCGCAAGAGCGGAACTGGTCACAACGCAAAACGTCGCCGCCCGTTTGGGCAGACCGGCGCAAACCTTGATTGACGCACGGGCCACAGCGCGCTTCAAAGGCGAGGTCGAGCCGCTGGACCCGGTCGCGGGTCACATCCCAGGCGCCTTAAACCGGCCGTTTGGACTCAACATAGGCGTCAATGGCAAGTTCAAACCGGCGGCGCAACTGAAGGCCGATTTCGAGGACCTGCTGGCCGGCCGCAACCCATCC
>JANNYX010000479.1:0-5270 GCA_031410295.1 Rhodoferax sp. | reverse complement strand
CCAGCGGCGCTGCGGGGGTTCGGGCCAGCGGCGGCAACCAACAAGCCTGTTCCCTTGCAAAGCGATGACTTTCCTGCTATGGCCCAGGCCCCCAAAAACAGGGCAATTTCAGTGTAGGCTAGCCCCATGTTTTTGTGGAGTTTCAATGGCATCAACTGAGCCCGGGCTACTGCTCTATTTTGAAGAGGAACAAGACAGCGCTGCCCGCATCGCCACCGCCGCCGGCATGCGCCTGGCCCGCATCGAGCGCCACCGTTTTCCCGATGGCGAACTGAAATTGCGGCTACCCCAGCCGCTGCCCAGACGCGTTGCGCTTTTGCGCACGCTGGACCATCCGAATGAGAAACTGGTCGAACTTTTGTTGTGCGCAAGCACTGCGCGCACGCTCGGTGCCGTGCACCTCACCCTCGTCGCGCCCTACCTTGCCTACATGCGCCAGGACATCGCCTTTGAGCCCGGTGAGGCTGTCAGCCAGCGCATCGTTGGAAATTTTATTGCCGGCCTGTTTGATGCGGTGATCACCGTTGACCCGCACCTGCACCGGGTCGCCAGCTTACACGAGGCCGTGCCGCTCAAAGAGGCTTGGGTGCTCAGCGGCGCGCCGCTGCTCTCAGACTTGATCGCCACGCGCAGGCAACAACCGGTTCTGGTCGGGCCCGACGAAGAATCGGCCCAGTGGATTGCCAAGGCCGCAGCGCGCCATGCGCTTGATTTCATCGTCTGCAGGAAAATCCGCCACGGCGACCGTTCCGTGGAAATTTCCCTGCCGCAGGGCAAAGTTCAAGGACGCGCAACGGTGCTGCTGGACGACGTTGCCAGCAGCGGCCACACCCTGGCCAGCGCCGCGCGGCAGTTGATCGCGGCGGGCGCAGGTTCGGTGGACGTGGCGGTGACACATGCGCTGTTCGCCGACGGCGCCGTGCAACTCATCAAAGACGCTGGCGTGACCCACATCTGGAGCGCCGACTGCATTCACCACCCGAGCAATGCCGTCAGCATGGCGCCCTTGATTGCCGCCGCTCTGCTCGAACTAAACCATTGATCCTGACACCATGACGATTGCACACAAGCTCAATGAACGAACCCTGGCCGATGCCTGGGCCGACCTCAAAGCCCACGCCGATGCGGGCCTGGCCTTAAACGCAGACGCCTATCGGCTGGCCTTTGCCGATCCGGAATTTTTGCTGCGCCGCGAAACGCGTGGCATCCGCTTCCAGCTGGAGATGCTCAAGCCCGACCTCGAGCAGACGGCGCAGGGCATTGAAAACACCGTCGTGGTGTTTGGCAGTGCGCGCATTGCAGCTCCGGATGTGGCCCAGACCGTGCTTCGGGCCGCCCAGGCCGCTGGCGACCCGCAGGCGATCCGGCTGGCCGAGCGCGACGTCAGCAATGCCCGCCACTATGAACATGCGCGGCTGTTCGCCCGCCTTGTCGCCCAGCACAGTTTGAGCGCGGCACCGACCGAGCGCCTGACCATCTGCACCGGTGGTGGCCCCGGCATCATGGAGGCGGCGAACCGGGGCGCGCACGAGATGGGCGCGCCCAATGTCGGCCTCTCGATCGCTCTGCCGCGGGAGGAAGGCCACAACCCTTACGTCACGCCCTCCCTGAGCTTCAAGTTCCACTACTTTGCGCTGCGCAAAATGCATTTCATGATGCGCGCCAAAGCCCTGGTGGCCTTCCCCGGGGGCTTTGGCACGCTGGATGAACTGTTTGAAGTGATTACGCTGGTTCAAACCAAAAAGGCCAAACCGGTGCCGATCGTGTTGTTTGGCAGCGCCTACTGGAAGCGCTTGTTGAACTTGGAGGTGCTGGTCGATGAGGGCACCATAGCGCCAGAGGACTTGCAGCTGTTCCACTACGCCGACGACCCGCAGGATGCCTGGAAATTGATTCGCGATTTTTACGCCTTGCCAACCGCCTGATCGCTTGCTCCAGGAGCGGCGCCTTGGGGTGTGGGCCGAAGCGACCAGGCCGGTCGCGCGCCGGCGCCCACTGCCGCGCCTACGACCCAAAAAACGGCTGAAACGCCAACCACTGCGCCCGCGGTGCCAAACAGGATCGGCATCAGCACACTGCTGGCGTTGATCACCATCAGGCGCAGGCCCAGCGCCTCGCCGTGACGCGCCTCGGGTGTGATCTGGTGCAGCGTGCTCATCACCATCGGTTGCACTGAACCCAGCGCTAGGCCCAGCAGCACCGAGGCCGTGCCCATCGCCAGCGGCGTCGTCAAAAACGGGTAGATCACAAACAGCAAACTGGTGGTCAGCATGGCGCCGGCGAGCACGGCCCATTCCCGGATATGCGCGGCCACCAGCGGCAGCAGCAGGCGCACCACGGTGGCGGCGACGGCGAAAACGCCCAATATCGTGCCGATCACCGAGGCACTGAAACCGCGCTCGTGCCCGATGACCGGCAGCACAAAAGTGTGCACATCCCAGCACGACGACAAGAGCCAGTTGACCACCATCATGCGGCGCATCATTGGCGCTTTGAGCAAATCAAAGGCGCTCCAGGCGTTGCCTCTGGCCGCCTCATCCCGCACCACTGGCGGCAGTTCGATGGTGCGACGCACCCAAAACCAGGTCAGGAGCGGCAGCAGCGCCATCAACAAGAACGCGCCACGAAAACCGTTCAAATCGGCCGCCTGCCCGCCCATCCAGACGCCGGCATGATCGATCAACAGGCCCGCCGTGAACGGCCCGAGGAAATTCGACAGCGCCGGGCCAATCGCCAGCCAGCTGAAGACTTTTTTGAGCTCGATGGCGTCACCGGCGGCGCGTCCCACATGGCGCTGCAATGCGATGGACGCGACACCAGTGGCGCCGCCCGTCATCATGGCGCTCAGGCACATCGCGGGAAAGACCGGGAACACCAGCGATAACGCAGCGCCGCAGACCGCCGTGACCACGGCCATGCCGATGGGTTTCTTCAAGCCGTGGCGATCCACGTACCGCCCGGCCGGCAGCGACAAAAACACTTGGGTCAGCGCGAATAAGGCCAGGAGCAGACCCACCGCCAGCGGGCTGAAGCCCTGGTGCAGTGCCAACAGCGGCGCCGCCATGCGCATGCCGGCCATACACGCGTGTAGGCAGATGTGGCCGGCGATCAGGCGCGCCAAAGCGCGGCGCGAGTTTCTATGGATCAAGGGCGGCTCTGGCACCGCATCACCCCTCGTCAGGCTCCTTGTCAGAGCCGCTTTCGACGGGCAACAGGGCTTGTGACGCCGCCTCCGGCAGGGCCTCGACCTTGCGCAGGGCGCGGTCCATGGCACGGCTGCGCGTCTGGGCGCTGTCAATCGTATTGAGCACCGATTGCGCCTGGGTTTTCACCTTGGACAACACTTCGCCAAACTTGCCAAATTCATTTTTGACTGCGCCCAACACTTGCCAGACTTCGCTGCTGCGTTTCTCCAGCGCCAGGGTTCTGAACCCCATCTGCAGCGAACTCAGCATGGCCAGCAGCGTGGTCGGCCCGGCAAGGGTAATGCGGTGTTCGCGCTGCAAGGCCTCCATCAATCCGGGGCGGCGCAAAACCTCGGCATACAGCCCTTCGGTGGGCAAGAACAGAATGGCGAAATCGGTGGTGAAAGGCGGCTCGATGTATTTTTCAGAAATCGACCGCGCTTCCAGCCGGATGCGCGCTTCGAGCGCCTTGCCTGCTGCGTCTGCCGCCAACACGTCGGCACGCCCCTGCGCGTCAAGCAAGCGTTCGTAATCTTCATTCGGGAACTTGGCGTCAATCGGCAGCCAAAGTGGCGCGCCGCTGTCCGAGCGCCCCGGCAGCTTGATGGCGAAATCGACCAGGTTCTTGTTGCCCGGGCGAGTGGCCACCTGCGCCTGGAACTGGTCAGCAACAAACACCTGCTCCAACAACGCGGCGAGTTGCGCTTCGCCAAAAATACCGCGGGTTTTGACGTTGGTCAAGAGGTGTTTGAGGTCACCCACGCCCTGCGCCAGCGTCTGCATTTCGCCCAGGCCTTTGTGCACCTGTTCCAGGCGGTCGGCCACCTGTTTGAAACTTTCACCCAGCCGGGCTTGCAGCGTGGTCTGAAGTTTTTCGTCAACTGTGGCGCGCATTTCGTCGAGTTTGGCGGCGTTGCTGGTTTGCAATTGCGCCAGTTGTGTCTCCAGCGTCTGGCGCAACTCCGACAGGCGCCGGGCGTTGGCTTCGCTCAGTGCAGAGACCTGGTTGGTCAGGGTGTCAGACAGCGTTTTCTGCAACAGCGCCAGTTGTTGGCCGAAGGCGTCAATCTGCGTGTTTTGCGTGCGTGTGGCTTCGGCACTTTGCGCAACCAGTGTTTGCTGGAAGGTCGCCAGGGATTGTGAGAGCTCCTGGCGGCCGCCGCGCGAGGTCTCGTTGACGGCCTGGCGCAATTCACGCTCGAGGCGTTCATTGCCGGCCTGCAAGGTCGCCTGAGCGCTTGCCAACGCCTGCAGCGTGACTTGCTGGCGCCGTTCCTGTTCGGTTTTTTCGGTCTGGTCGGGCTTGCGGAAAACCAGCCACAACAACAGCAACAAGGCCAGCAGATTGACCAGGGCCAGCAGCCCCATCTTGACGAAACTCCAGTTGACCGGATCAGGCAAACGCGTAGTCCCGTGCGCCGACGCGTTCCCGTGCGGACAGGTACTCGCGTTTGAGCCGCGCCACAAACTCGGCGGTGGTCACCACTTTGTCGACCACACTGATGCCCTGGCCGCACCCCCAGATGTCTTTCCAGGCCTTGGTTTTGTCGCCGCCAAAATTCATTTTGCTGGGGTCGCTGCTGGGCAGGTTGTGCGGGTCCAGCCCGGCGTTCTTGATGCTCGGCGCCAGGTAGTTGCCATGCACACCGGTGAAAAGGCTGCTGTAAACGATATCGTCGGAATTGCCATTGACGATGGCCTGTTTGTAGGCGTCGCTGGCGCGCGCTTCTTCGGTGGCGATAAAGGCCGAGCCGATGTAGCCGAAATCTGCGCCCATGGCCTGGGCGGCCAGCACCGCGTCACCGGTGGAAATCGCGCCCGAGAGGGCGATCGGTCCGTCAAACCATTCGCGGATTTCCTGCACCAGCGCGAACGGACTCTTCACCCCGGCGTGGCCACCGGCCCCTGCGGCCACGGCGATGAGGCCGTCAGCGCCCTTCTCGATGGCTTTCCTGGCGTGTTTGTTGTTGATCACATCGTGCAACACGACCCCGCCGTAACTGTGCGCCGCGGCGTTGATGTCTTCGCGCGCGCCAAGGCTGGTGATGATGATCGGCACTTTGTATTTCACACACATCGCCATGT
>JANNYX010000478.1:0-1589 GCA_031410295.1 Rhodoferax sp. | reverse complement strand
GCAAGTTCAAGGACCATATTGCGATTGCCAAAGTCAACGGGTACCAGTCCTTGCACACGACGCTGGTGGGTCCGTCGGGGGTCAACATCGAGTTCCAGATGCGCACGCAGGCCATGCATGTGGTGGCTGAATCAGGCGTGGCGGCGCACTGGCTGTACAAGGTCAGCAGTGCCGATGCGGCGGCGGCCGAGCGGCTGGGGACCCAATGGCTGCAATCCCTCCTGGACATCCAGAACGAAACCGGCGACGCCGCCGAGTTCTGGGACCACGTCAAGGTCGACCTCTTCCCCGATGCGGTGTACGTGTTCACCCCAAAGAGTCAGATATTGGCCTTGCCGAGAGGTGCGACGGTCGTGGATTTCGCCTATGCGATTCACAGCAACGTGGGTGACCGCACAGTTGCCGCCAGCATCAATGGTGAACAGGCGCCATTGCGCACCGAGCTCAAGAATGGCGATGTCGTCGAGGTGGTCACGGCGCCGCATTCCACACCCAACCCAGCCTGGCTGGCGTTTGTGCGCACCGCGCGAGCGCGCTCGAAAATCCGCCACCACTTGAAATCAATGGAGCACGTGGAATCGCAGAAGCTTGGTGAACGCCTGCTCACGCAGGCCTTGCGCGCCGAGGGATTCGAGAGACTTCCGGGCGACGAGCCCGACTACAGCCAGGTATGGGAGAAATTGCTTCGTTTCACCGGCAGCCGCACACGCGCAGAGTTATTGATTGATATTGGCCTGGGCAAACGCATCGGCATCATCGTCGCCAAACGCCTGGTCAACCTGCTTGCCGAAAAGGGCGACAAGCCGAATCCCCTGCTTCTGACACGGGAGCGGTTCACGAGCGGCGAATCGCCCGGCCAGGGTGTGTTGACGCTTGACGGCAGTGAAAACGCTTCGGTCAAGTTCGCGCCCTGTTGCCGGCCCGTGCCGGGCGATGCGATTGTGGGCTACCTCGGACGCGGCGAAGGGTTGGTGGCACACGCTAAAGCCTGCCCGGTGGCCAAAAAACTGTACAACAAAGACGCTGAACGTTTTATTGAGGTGGAGTGGTCCGACGAGATGACGCGCAGTTTTGAGACCGAAATTTCGGTCACGGTGACCAACGGCAAAGGGGTGTTGGCCCGTGTCGCGGCGGCGTTGGCCAGCGCCGAGGCCGATATCGCCCACATCGACATGGACGAGGAAGGCGCGCAAGACGTGACCGAGTTGCGTTTTCTGATCGCCGTGCGCGATGTGACGCACCTGAGCCACGCCTTGCGCAACCTGAGCCGGACCACCTCGGTGTTGAGCGCGCGGCGCAGCAGCAGCGCCGCCTAGGTTCGCGCAAGGCGGATCAGCCGCCCGGCTTGGGGTAGGCCACGCTGAGCACTTCGATCTCCTGCACGCCCGCGGGCGTGTGCAGCTTCAATTCGTCTCCTTCACGGGCTTTGAGCAGGGTTCTGGCGATGGGCGAGATCCAGCTGACCTGGTTTTGCGCGCTGTCGGCTTCATCGATGCCCAGAATTGTCACGCTGCGCTCCTGGCCTTGCGCGTCCGCGTAGGTCACGGTGGCGCCAAAATAAATCTGATCAATGCCGTGGTGGATGCCGG
>JANNYX010000477.1:0-8404 GCA_031410295.1 Rhodoferax sp. | reverse complement strand
TCGTGCATGTTAAAAACGCCAATCAAGCGGTTGTCGGCATCAACCACCAGCATGCCGTTGATGCGCAAGGTTTCCATCTGTTGCACGGCTTCTGCGGCAAGCCGGTTGGCATCGATTGTTTTTGGGTTGCGCTTCATGAGATCGATGATCCTGGCACTGCGCAGGTCGGTGCCATCAGCGAGAACCCGGCGAAGATCGCCATCGGTGAATATTCCGAGGATTTTCTGGGCGCTGTCGACGACGGCCGTCATGCCGAGGCCCTTTGCGCTCATTTCGAGCAGGGCGTCGGCGAGGCTGCTGTCGCTGCCGACCATGGGCAATTCTGCGCTGGTGTGCATAACATCGCTGACCATGACAAGCAAGCGGCGCCCGAGTTTGCCGCCGGGATGCGAGCGGGCGAAGTCCTGGGCGCTGAACCCCCGCGCCTTGAGCAGTGCAACGGCAAGCGCGTCACCCAGCGCGAGCGCGGCAGTGGTGCTTGAGGTTGGGGCGAGTCCGAGCGGGCAGGCCTCCTTCTCGACGGCACCGTCAAGATTCACGTCAGCCAGGGTCGCAAGTGTTGACGTTTTAACGCCGGTGATGGCAATCAGGCTGGTGCCGTGGCGCTTGAGCAGCGGGACGATGGCGACAAGTTCGGCGCTTTCGCCGGAGTTGGACAGCGCAATTACGACATCGTCCGGGGTGATCATGCCGAGGTCGCCATGGCTGGCTTCGGCTGGATGCACAAAGAACGCGGGCGTTCCGGTGCTGGCCAAGGTAGCCGCGATTTTTCGGGCGATATGGCCGGACTTGCCGATACCGCTGACGACGACCCGGCCACGGCAATTGAGGATGAGGCGCACAGCCCGCACAAATTCGGCGCCGAGGCGGGTTACCAGGCTGGACACTGCGTCTGCTTCAACCCGTAAAACCTCTCGGCCAAGTCCGATCAGTTCGTCGTCCGTAAAGGCGACGGTGCCCGAGAAATTTTCAACAACCAGTGTTTGATGCAACGAATCAGGCATGATTGGCCCCCACTGCCGTGGCAGGCAGAATTGCGGCTCCGCGCATGCCGTTGCGCAGGGTAAGCAGGCGCAGCACCAGCCCGTGGCGATAGACATTGGCGTGATAGACGGCGCGTGTGTTATCGGTCCAGCGCGTGTGCCATTCCATGACTTTGCCGTAGAACTCAATACGGCTGAATTTTTGCTCTTCAAAAAGTTGCTGGAATTGGGCCTGGCGCATTAACGTGGAGGGTGACACCGCTTTATAGGATTCGTCATATGTAGTTTTCAAGATAACGATTGCGGCGCTGTCATGGATACACAGGTCCATGGCGACTACTTTATCCCCAAACCAATAGCGGTAAATGCAAGCCCGGCCCTGGCGGCAGAAATTTTCCAGCATTTTCCGGTAGAACAGGCCTTGGGCGTTGTTTGGATGGACGGCGGTCCCGTCAGCGGTCTTCCAGCCAGCACTCTCAAGCGCGCCATAGTCTTCAATCGCTTTTGCGACACCTTGCACGGCGGTGATTCGTTCCAACCTGGTTTCGGTCCCTTCTGCTTGCAATTTATTGCGCTGCTTGCGGGTGTTTTGCTTCAGGTTTTTACCTCGATCCTCCCAATAGGCGTCAAAACCCCCTTCAACATTGACCCAGGCGGTCTGAATGTAGTCTTGTGTTCGAACTTTGGGACTGTCTGCCGGTCGGCCTTGAATTCGGGAGTCGATTTGGCTTAGGCCAATGCCCAAGGTCAATCCTGGGAGTTTGGGCAACAGTTCACCGCAAGCGGACGCGAGGTCGCACCCTTCATCAGAAATCCAGGCACCCAAAGGGAGTTGTGAAGGCTGAAAGGTTTGCCACAAGCCTTTTCTGCCCCGTTGGAGAATGGCGGCCGCGCGAAGCTTGCCATTGGAGGTATACAGACACAGTTGCTCATCACCACGGCCAAAGGTATCGATAGCGGCTTGCAGAAACGCAGACTCCAGGAACGGCGTGCCCGGCCGCGATCGGGCAAGTTCATCCCACCGGGCTGCGAAATCAGGGAATTGCGCGATGGGTAGTAACGTCCAGCTCATTGCTGTGTCGGTCTCATGGGCGCTAAGGTTGCTTTGAGTGCAGAGAAAAGCGTAATCGGAGCTAATTGCTGAAGCTCCGCCGAGGTGGCTGCTATTCCGGCTCGCTCTTGTTTGTTATGAAGTGGATTCTAGGGCCTTGACTGCATACACTCGTTTCAAGGTATCGACCATTCTCTGCAATTCATTGGATGACAGGTCTTGATGACAAGCAAGCTGCAGGACATGGATAGACCATTGGGTTCCGGAATCTCCTTCAATTGCAGGAGTCGTTGGCCATAACCTGTCCCAGCGTGAAACCGGAAACTCCAGACGCCGCAATTCGGCGTAACCCGGATCGGCCTGGTCGACCCATAGAGGAAAAACATAGGGAGCACAATTTTCTGGCAAATGGGCGCGCAATGGACGCATGCTACTCAGCCCTGAAAGGGCCCGGGTCAGGAACATATAGTGCTCGCGCCGTCGAAACACAATGCGTTCTCGTGGCGCATGCTGCGCTGTCCAGCGACATGCAACCGTCAAGGCCTGATGGCACTGGGCAACGTCGATGGTGAACCCATCGGACAGCAAAAGATCTAACGACCCGCTGCGTAGTGGTTTCTTTGCCCTGAAGAGGCCCAAAAATTTAAAAGCCCCGTTAACCAAGGTTCCGAATCCTTTCAGACGGCCATGGTTGACTCCTGCATGGATGATGTCAATACTGGCCTTAACCTGCCTCATGGTGCTGGGTTGATCAAGGTTTGGAAAAGGGCTTTGAGCCGAGTTGATCACCAGGCAGCCTCCCTCTGGGACCGGGAGAAACTTGGTCAGGCTGGCAATCGCCAGATCACCCCAACACCCTACGGGCCGGCTGTCACTGCTGCCGAACATTGAGTGCGCACAGTCCTCAATGAGGCGTACGCCTTGTTGGTCGCACCACAGGCGAACAGCTCCCAGGCCTTGAGGCAACCCAAAAAAATGAGCGGCAATAATGGCGCGGACACCTTGAATGTTTGTTTGTTTGATCCACTCCAGCTTGGGGGCGCCAAAATCGTCCAGAGGGTAAAAAACCACCTGTGCACCGCGTGCGACTATCGGGGCGATCATCGTGGGGCAGTGATAGGTGGGCACGAGCACCTTATCGCCTGGCCCGACTCCAAGCATTTCCAGCGCCAACAAAATTGCGGCGCGGCCACTGATAGTAAATTGGACTGTTGGGAGAGTTAGCAGGCAGGGTGTCGCCGATAACTGTTTGCCGCTGTATGTGTTCCAGTCCAGAACAGGGAGCCTTGGCGTTGGGAATGTCACGGCTTTTTTTCAACAGCAGGATCTTGCCATTTGCCGGCGGCTTTGAGTAAGTCAGTGAGCTCAGTTCTTTCAAACCCAAGTTCCAGAGCCCGATGCGCACGTGCCAGTGACTTGTCATAGACTTTCATGTCTAAGTAGAAAAGACCGATGTTGTAGTGGGTGAAAGCGCTTTCCGCGGCTAAACCAGTTGCATATTCCAATTGCGCCAGGGCTTCAGGCTGGCGTTTGTTCTTGGCAAGGTAACTTGAGTAGATCATGCGCACAATCGGGTCATCTGCCGCAAATCGGACCGCGCGTTCAAAATAACACTCAACCACGTAGGTCAGCCCATTTGGTTTTTGGCTCGCTTTTTTTTCCCCGTAGCGCATCACAGATAACAGCGCGCGGTGATGGTTGGGAAAGGCTCGAAGCGTGTAATCCAAGTCGCCGCCGGGGTCATTGCCGCTTCGCTTTCCTCGAATCAGCAATTCGACCTCAGTGGTGAAATGAGCACCTTCCACCAAACCGAGTTTGACAGTGTGGTCTCCGGTTCCCTGGGTTGGTGGATCTCTCTCCGGCCGGAAGTCAAAGGGCCCAAACGAATTTGCTATTGGACCGCAAAAACTCGCACTGACTTGCCCGAAAGCCGCAGAACAAGCGACGATCAAGGCGATAAACCCAAGTACCCGCGCGGAGTTCGTCATATTCATATTTTCTGCTCAATGAAATGCCAAGTTACTGAGAAAGTCATACGTGCATTTTTCGACGATCAAACTAAATCTTATCTCGGAAAAAGTGTGGTCGGCACCAACCACGGTTTGCAAAACCAGGTTTTTCTTGGTAAGGGCTTGGAACCAGACAGTATTGGAGGCAACATATTCAAGAAATTCCTTTGCAGTGTAATCATCACCGCTAAGCAATAAAAGTATGGGGCCGTCAAATGCCATCCATGCAGCAGCCATGCGATCTTGAAATGAGAGTTGCGCCGTGGTGACGCCAGCGGTTGATGTGGACAGTGCCAACTTGAGATTGTTTGCCAGGCCAGTGAGCGCGTTCCAGGCGACTTTGCCGCTCAACAGCTTGTTCCAAAATTCCTTTTGCCGCAGGCGCTGGGTGTAATAGTGCTTGACCTGTGTCCTGGCTAAAGTGGCCTCGGAACGCACCCACGGGTTAAGCAGGCACAGGCCAACAACCCGATCGTCTCTCACGGCATGGCAATAAAGCAGGGCAGCGGAGGCGCCGTCGCAAAGGCCCCAAAGCGCCACGTTCTTGACATTTGTGGCGACGCTGCATAAAGCACCGATGGCACAGGCAATGTCGTCGTTCACGTCCTCAAATGCGCGCTGGCCGCCGGTGCTATCACCCATGCCCCGATAATCAAAGCGCAAAACCGGTATGCCAGTCGCCGCAAGGTGTCGTGCCAGCAGTACAAATTGGCGGTGGCTGCCTGCCCGGTACTGTGGGCCGCCGACGACAACCACAACGCCAGTGCAAGCGCTTGGGTTTTCTTCGGCAAGCGCAAGTGTGGCTACACCGACCAACTGATCGCCCTTGCAGTCAAAGACGACCGCCTCTTCCCGATACCTCATGACGCGCCGCCCGCTCTCAAATTGGCTACCGTCAACTCAATCAGGTCGGGGGCGTCCTCGATTTCGGTGGTTTGCCAGAATGGTGGACCCTTCACCAGGTGAGGGCGTACGGTGTAGTCGGCTTGCTGCCAGTCTGCAATGCACTTTGCAGCCACGGGTGTGAAGTCGGCGTCCGGCCGGTTTGACAGTTCGAACCATTCCACCCTGCCATTGGAAGAGCCCACGTCGGGTGGTAATAGCTGGGCTTGCTCCAACCCAGAGGCAACCGACGGCGTCATCTTGTAGCCGGCAATCTCCACAGTGTGGCCGCTTGCCAGGCGCGCTCGCAGATTCTCCAGCACGCCCTTGGCGTTGCCACTGGCCAGCTCTGAAGCAGCTTTGAGGCGCAAAAACTGTTGCAACAGCGGTTTGCCGCCTGGCGATGGGGCCCAGAACAAGAAGTTGCAGGGTTCACGCAGGGCTTTCGCGGCTTGTACCGCCAGCAGGCATCCAGCCCTCAAGCCCCAAAACCACAGCGGCACGGGGGGGTGGTCTTGAAAGTCAGCTTTTGTGCGCCGAAACAGCCAATGGCTTGCGTCAGTCACATCTTCAATCCAATTTGACCAAGTTGCATCGCCGAAGTCGTCGCTACTGTCGCCGCAGCCGTGCAGATCAACCTGCAGAACAGCGAATCCAGATCTCGACAATGCCCGTGACTGCAGCGCAGCCATCCGGCGGGATTTGTTCATTTCTTCGCCGAACGGATGCACGTAAACAATCTGCCCGTTCGGCGACGCCCCAGCCAGTGTGACAGGGGCGTGGTACAGGCAAAAGCGTTGCCTGTTGTCCGCCGGAAGTAAGAACGCCTCGATGGTCACGCGGCGACTAGATCCGCGCTGCGGATGGAAACAACACTTGTTTTATTACGTCTTGTGGTGTGTGTAGATTTGGTCGGGACATCATATTTTTTAGTTTTGGTTTAAATTGTAAATTGCATGTTTATGGGCTTCGGCCATTATTGAGGCCGGTCATTTGTTTCTAAGGCGCCTCAACTCGGCTAACAAAGGGTGGTCAAACGCAAATAAGGCGATGAACCACGACACTGAGGCCACCAGCGCGGAGCCGGCCATAACCAAGGCGTAGTTGTTTTCATTTTGCGGCACCAAGAGCACCAGCAACCCTACCGGAGCAACGCAGAAAATCGCAACACCAGCACTGCCCAAGCAAGCCTTGATCACGTCAGTGAAGCGCAAGTTGATGATTCGGTGCAAATACAGGTGGGAAATGAACGCACCTATCAGACCCGCCGCGACCAGACCCCAGCAAAGGCCCAACATGCCAAATGGAACAATCAGCGCAAGGCTTGCCAAACGAACGCCTTGGACCAGTAGTTGAAGGCGGTTGCTTTGGTCTATTCGACCGTGTGCGATCAGGACCTCGTTGGCCAAAAAGTAAGGCAATTCAAACACCGCAGCCAGGCAAAGTATTTGGGTGTACTGAACCGCAGGCATCCACTGTGGCCCATAAATAAGCCGGATCGCAGAGAACGCCACCACACCCGCGACCAGAAAAAACGGCCAGCCAACAACGGTCAGCAAGCTGGTTGCCTTTAAATAACCCACCTGTGTTTCATGTCCCAAGCGGGTCTCTTGCGAAAAATACGGCAGGCACACGGGCAACACAGCCTTGGCCACCGTGCGGTTGAAAATTTCCAATACTCCATTGGCACGGCTGTAATACGCGACCGATGCCATCTCTAGCACCCGACCAATTACCGCCTCAGGAGCGCTCTTGCCAATTTGACCGTACATGTAAATGCCGCTGGCGTGTTTGCCAAAACGCAACACCTCGGCAAAGCCGATGAGTGACGGCAGCCATGGAAAACCGACCGGTCGCCACAGGACCGAAACTACCACCGTCACGATGACACCGGCAAGCGAGGCCCAGGCCAGGCTCAAATAGCCGAGTCCATTCAAGGCGGCAGCAATTGCGACGACGAATGCCGTGACGTTGGCAAGCAGTCCACCCCAAAAAATTGGTCGAAAATTCAGTTCACGCCGAAAATAGGCAATGGTGACGGCGCCAAACGGGATCAACAAAAAATTGACCGAAAGTATCCGCATGACGACTGCCACGCCCGGCTCCCGGTAGAAGTCTGCCACGGCGCTGCTCGAAACGTACAGCAGCAGCGCCATCAACCACGACATCGCCAAATTTGCGGCCAGTGCTGCGCGGATTTTGGCGGTGGTCAGGTCCCGTTCCTGAATCAGGTATTCGGCCACGCCAAAATCGCGAAAGGTACTCGCCATGGCTGCAAGTACCGCCGCCACGGCGTAAATTCCGACTTCCGTCGGCGTCAACAAACGCGAGATGATGAGCGTGCTTGCCAATTGCAAGGCGACCGCCAGATAACTGTCAGCCAACGAATACAACAAAGAGCGCCGAACCGAACTCACTAACCGCACCACACCGAAGCGGCGCCTGGATCGATCAGCTTAGCGGGGAAATGAGCGCGGGGCTTACCGGCATTTTTCTGCCAGGCGCAACATTCGGGGCCTGGCCTGATTGCATCAACCAACAGCCAAGCCCTGGCCATAATCGTGCTGGCGGATTGCAATTTCCTGTGAATTCGGCGTTGGGACCGGTACCCGATTGGCGCTGGACCGGTCGATTTGGCGTTGCGCGCCTGGCCGGCCACCGTGGTTGGCATTTATCCGGCAACTTTGCTGCTGACGAAATCAGCCAACGAGCCTACCGTTGCAAAGGTTGACCCATCAATATCGTCATCATCGACGACGATGCCCAATTGCTCTTCGAACGACGTGATCAATGTCACCACTGCCATCGAGTCAAGCTCGGGGATGGCGCCAAGCAAGGCGGTGTCGCGGCCAAACGACGCGCTGCGACCGTCAAGGCTCAAAACTTCGTCCAGTATGCGAAGTGTTTCTTTCATGGCATTCAAATCAGGGTCTCCCAGTGCGAATGACTGCAGCTCGCGCCAGCGGTGATCGCCAGACGCCCAGCGTGCCAAGTATGGGTGCCGATTCTAAGGTTCCGGCGTCCTGACCCGCTGTGAGATACTTTTCACAAGCGGGCTTCTTGCCGCCGACAAAAAGATTTTTGCCCCTGCCAATGACCGATTCCAACTTGCTGCATGAATTGATTTTCAACGCCGCGCGGCGCTCAGGCGACGCTTGCGCCTTGACCTACGGCGCGCATCAGGCGAGTTATACAGAGCTCGCAAATCAGGTCCAGATGTTCGCCAGCTGCATGTTGTCCCTTGGCCTTGCGCGCAGCGAACGCGTGGCGATTTACCTCGAAAAAAGGTTTGAAACGGTGGTTGCCAGTTTTGGCGCCCCGGCGGCGGGCGGCGTGTTTGTGCCGGTCAACCCGCTGTTGAAACCTGAGCAGGTCGCCTTCATCCTGCGCGACTGCAATGTGCGGGTGCTGGTCACCTCGCCCGAGCGTCTCGGCCCGCTGCAAGCGGCGTTGGCCGACTGCCCGGACTTGCGCCATGT
>JANNYX010000476.1:0-7672 GCA_031410295.1 Rhodoferax sp. | reverse complement strand
CTTTGTCTTCTGATTTAAAGACGCTGTCATTTGCTTTTCGTACCTCAGGAGCAACTGAGGACCTCCGCATCTACTTTAATTCTGTCCCGGAACCAGATACTTTAATCCTTGTAATGTTTGGGCTGCTAGGGCTTCAATTTCTACGGCGTCAAAAAATGTTGAATTGGCGAGTTGATCTCCAGAAGCCCGAAGGTTTTGGGCGGCGGTGAACAACAACGCGCGGCGCTGGCGAGCGCCTTCGTCGTGCAACCGGCGCTGTTGTTGACCGACGAGCCGACTTGCAGCCTCGATTTAGGCACTGGCGTGACGATCATGAAGCTGATGTTTGACGTGAGTGAAGAAATGGGCTCGACGCTGGTGCTGGCGACGCATGACCGCGCCTTTCCAGACCGTTGCGATCGGGCGGATTACGACTGAGGCGAGGCAGGGAATGCAGGAGGCCTGAACGGGGTTGGAGCGGCCCTGCAACGGTTCTCGTTCACTTACAAATTATTGCTCGGATTTTTTTACACTGCGGCCCGTGGGAGGATTGCCGCCAACGCGGTCGATCGTCCGCCAAGCCACGCCCAGAAAGGGTTTCGCCGAGTTGAATCGCGCCTGGAATGATTTATGCATGCAGTCATTTACGTCGCGCAACCCGGTTTATTTGAGCGCAGCGCAACAACTTTGAAGGAGACGCCGCATGAAAAAATTCCTGTTGCCTTTGGCCTTTGCGGCTGCGTTGCTGGTGGTTCCAGTGGCTCAGGCGGCACCTGTCACCTTCACGGCTTTGCTTAACGGGCCCAGCGAATCACCCGTCAACACCTCGCCTGGAACCGGCTTCGCGACGGTGATCTTCGACCCGATTCTGCACACCATGAGCCTATCGGTCAGCTTTTCAGGTCTGGTTACGCTCACTAGTACCGGGCTGCCAAGCGGCGCCACCGCCGCGCACATTCATTGCTGCACAGCCGTGGCAGGCGCTGGGACCGTTGGCGTTGCGACTGAAACGCCCACATTCGCTGGATTTCCTTTGGGCGTTACGTCTGGAGCCTACACCAACTTGTATGACTTGACACTGCCGGCGTCGTTCAACACTGCTTTTATTGCCGGCAACGGCGGCACCACAGCAAGTGCCGAAGCCGCCCTGTTGGCCGGCACGATCGCCGACAAAGCCTACTTCAACATTCACACCAATGCCTTTTCAGGCGGCGAGATTCGCGGCTTCCTGATTCCGGCCCAATCCGTGTCCGAACCCGACAGCCTGGCGCTGCTGGCCTTGGCCCTGGTCGGCGTCGCGGTGGCCAGCAAACGCAAGTGCAAAGGTACAAACAGAGTGACGGACTGCAGCTGATTCACGCTCGGCCCGGTCGGCTTCGCAATGAACGTGCCGCTGGCCGTGCTTTGGTCAAATCCTCCAGAAAATCGGCACTTTGACCCGTGCCATATGTTCGGTTAGCTGCAATTTATGTAGCGTGACCGAGCCTCGAAAATTGAGGCATGACGTCCCCCAAAACCCTGTTCGGCTTCCACGCGGTGGGCGTGCGCCTGAAAACCGCGCCGCAGTCGGTGATTGAAATCCACTTTGACACGGCCCGGCGCGATGCGCGGATGCGCTCGTTCGTTGACAAGGCCCAGGAGGCCAAAGTCCGTTTGATTGAATCCGACGGCATGGCGCTGGCGCGGCTGTGCGGCGGGCATGGTCACCAGGGTGTGGTGGCGCGCGTGAAGGCGATTGAGCAAGTGACTTCGCTCGATGAACTGCTTGAAAATCTCGAAGCCGCCAACGCCGCGCTGCCCGAGGCTGAACGCAAGCCGCCGCTGCTTTTGGTGCTGGACGGCGTCACCGACCCGCATAACCTGGGTGCCTGCCTGCGTGTGGCCGATGGCGCCGGGGTGCACGCGGTGATCGCGCCCAAAGACCACGCGGCGGGCATCAACGCCACGGTGGCCAAGGTCGCCAGCGGCGCGGCAGAAACCGTGCCGTATTTCATGGTCACCAACCTTGCGCGGACACTGAACGAATTGAAAGAGCGCAACATCTGGATCATCGGCGCCAGCGATGCCGCCGACAAAACCATTTACCAGGCCGATTTTAAAGGCCCGATTGCCTTGGTGTTGGGCGCCGAAGGCGACGGCATGCGCCAGCTCACGGCCAAGACCTGCGATGAACTGGTCAAAATACCCATGCAGGGCGCGGTCGAGAGCCTGAACGTGTCCGTGGCCAGCGGGGTGTGTTTGTACGAAGCCGTGCGTCAGCGCTCAGCCTGACATTTATTTTTTGAGGTTCCTATGAATGCTATCAATTCAATATCTAAGAAGTGTTTATTTGCGACGGCCTTAGCCGCTTTTTTTCTTGCAGCTTGCACGCAGGAGCAGCAAAACAAGATCAGCCGTGACATCCAGAACTGGACTGGCACCAATGGTGTTCTGGAAATTTACGCCGGCGACAAGTTGGTGCGTCGATTCCTGAAAATCGACAAGCTCTCAACTGCCATGGGAACCGATGACAACAAGCCGCGCCCCTACCGGTTTGGTTACGGCATCCTCGATGAAAACCTGAACATGGTGGCCGACCCGGGCGAGAAAAAAGTCTATTTCGAGATCAGCGACTACGCCAGCAACTACGTGTTTTTTGAAAGCCCACGTTAAGCGTTAATTGTGGTGGAGGCCAGTTTTTGCGCCGGGCCACCCCAAGCAAAAATGCGCCCCCTCGGGGGCAGGGAGCTACACGCAGTGAGCGACCGTGGGGGCCGGTTTTTGCGCCGGGCCGCCCCAAGCAAAAATGCAACCCCCTCGGGGGGCAGGGAGCTACACGCAGTGAGCGACCGTGGGGGCAACATTCAAACATAACCGAACCAACCCAACACGCCGCCCGCGGCTAGCAACCACAGCAGATGCGTTTTGCTGCGCCAGACGATCATCGCGGCAACCAAGGCCACCAGCCAGATGGGCCATTGCGCGAAGGTCTGGCCCAGGCTGGTGGCCAGGACCCAGCCGGTGGCGATCAACAGCGCCACCACAATCGGCGCCATGCCGGCCTTGAAGGCACGCACGGCGCGCCGTTCGCGGTTTTGATGGCCCCAGCGGGCCGCGACAAAGGTCAAGGTGGTGCTGGGCAGCAAGATGCCGAGCATCGACACCGCCACGCCTAGCAAGGCCAGGCCCCAAGCCGCCGGGCCTGCGCCCAGGCCGCCAGCGGCGTTCATGCCGACGTTCCAGCCCATCAGCGCCACAAACAACACGTTCGGGCCGGGTGCGGCTTGCGCCATCGCAATGCTGGCGGTGAACTGCGGGTCAGTTAACCAATGACGCTCGTTCACCAGGTAACGGTGCATGTCCGGCACCGTGGTGATGGCGCCGCCCACGGCCAAGAGCGAGAGTGAGGCGAAGTGCGTAAAGAGCGCGAGCCAATCGGCCGTGGTGAAATTCAACATCATGCCGGTTTGACCTCCAGGCGGCGCCAGGCCCACAGGCTGGCGATGCCTCCGAGGCCCAGCAGAACCCACACCAGCGGCACCCTAAATACGGCAATTGCTATAAAAGTAAGAGCTATCAAGGTCCAACATACGACGGCCCCCATGGCGTTTTTCTTGAGGGCAGGGATCAGCTTGAGGCCGACCGCGGCAATCAGGCCGGCCGACACCGCGCCCATGCCGCGCAATGCGCCTTGCGCCCGCGCAGAATCTGCCACACCGGAGAACAACGCCGCCAGCGCCAGCACCACCAAGAGCGGAAACACCAGAATGCCTGCCAGCGCCGCCAGGGCGCCGCGCGTGCCAAAGTGGCGGTCGCCGATCATCAGCGCCAGGTTCACCACATTCGGGCCCGGCAGCACTTGCGCCACCGCCCAGTCCTCCATGAATTCCTCCATCGTGAGCCATTTTTTCTTGTCGACCAGCTCGCGCTGCACCACCGCCAGCACACCGCCAAAACCTTGCAGCGCCAGCCAGGTCATGGACCAGAACAGGTCAGAGAGTGATTCGGGTTTGGCAGTTTCTGGCGTCATGGCGGAATTATCGTTGCCCGCTTGATTGACTATATGATTCTGCGATGTCCGCATTGCCGTCGCCGCCGCTGGTGCCCCCAGCGCCCTTAATGCCCTTAACGCCTCGAACGCAACTTCCCAGCGAAGAATTCAAACGCACGCTGCGCCAGGCGCTCGGTCAGTTCGCCACCGGCGTCACGGTGATTGCCACCTGCGCGCCGGGTGGCAAGCTGGTCGGTGTCACCGCCAATTCATTTGGCGCGTTATCGCTGGAGCCGCCGCTGGTGGTGTGGGCCTTGCGCACCAATTCATCGAGCTTGGCGGCTTTTGAGGCGGCGGGGCGGTTTGTCGTGAGTGTTTTGGCAGAAGCGCAGGTTGAGCTTTCGCGCAGCTTTGCCACCCACGCGGACGATAAATTTGACGGCGTCGCCTGCGCCCTGAACCAGCACGGCATGCCTCTGCTGCACGGCGCCTGCGCCTGGTTTGAATGCAAAACGCTGTCGCGCCAGGTTGCCGGCGACCACGTCCTGTTTGTCGCTGAAATCGAGCGTTTCTCCAGCAGCGAGGTGGCGCCCTTGCTGTTCCATGCCGGCCATTACGTCACGCTCGGGTCGCGCCTGTGAACCCAGTCGCAAAAAGCATGAAGCAAATGGTCTGAAGCAAGAAGGTCAACATGTTGCAAGAACGCATTGAAGCCAAATGGATTGACGCCTTCGCCCACACCTTTGCCTTGTGTGGCGTGAAGGCCGGCGACACGGCGGCGATTTTGTGTGAAACGCAATCCCGCGCCGTCAATGTGCAACTGGCCGAGCTGGCTTTGTCGCGCCTGGGTGCGAATGTTTTCCGCCTGGTGCTGACGTCGCCGAAATCGGCAGTGCCGGTGCCGGTGCGCTCCACCGGCGCCTCAGACGCCATACAGGGCCTGGCACCGGTCATCGAGGCGCTGGCCAAGACTAATTTTGTGGCGGATGTCACCGTCGAAGGTTTGCTGCACGCGCCCGAACTGCCGCAGATTCTGGCCGGTGGCACCCGCGTGTTGATGGTCTCCAATGAACATCCGGAAGTGCTTGAACGCTGTTTGCCAGATTCCCTGCTGGAGCCCAAAGTCAAGGCCGGCATGAAGCGTTTGCGCGCTGCCAAAGTGATGCAGGTGACTTCTGCCGCGGGCACGGATTTGAAAATTTCCCTCGAAGGCGCCGTGGTTGGCGGCGGCTGGGGCTACACCGCGCGCCCCGGTACGATCTCGCATTGGCCGGGCGGCCTGTGCCTGGCGTTCCCGGCAGCGGGCAGCGTCAACGGGGTGTTGGTGCTTGCCGAGGGCGACGTCAACCTGACCTTTAAGCGTTACCTTGAAAAACCGGTGACGCTGACGGTTGAAAACGACTTCGTCACCGAGATCGCGGGCAATGGTCTGGACGCTGACTTGATGCGCAGTTACTTTGCCGCCTGGGCTGAACTCGAAGGCTCGCGCGGGGCCTACGCGGTGTCGCACGTGGGTTGGGGAATGAACCCCAAGGCACGTTGGGATGCGATGGCGTTTTACGACAAGAAAGACTTCAACGGCACCGAGCTGCGTGCCTTTGCCGGCAACTTTTTGTACTCCACCGGGGCCAACGAAGTGGCCAAGCGGCATACGCTGGGGCATTTCGATTTGCCGCTGAAGGGCTGCAGCGTGGCGCTGGATGGCCAGCCGGTGGTTGACGCCGGCGTGTTGTGCGGAGAGTTGGCATGACGAGCGCGCTCCATCCGTTGCCACATTTCATCGAGCGCGGGACCGGTCACACGGCGGTCCTGCTGCTGCATGGCGTGGGCGGCGGACACCGGGCGTTTGATGCCACTCTGCCCTCACTGGCCAAAGCCGGTTACCGGGCGATTGCCTGGGATGCGCCGGGTTATGGCTTGTCTGCGCCGCTTGAACCCTTTGACATGCCGCGTTTCGCACAAGCCCTGCTGCGCCTGATCCGCCATATCCGCCAAGGCGCGGGCGCCCACCCGCCGGCACAGCGCGTTGTTGTGCTGGGACACAGCATGGGCGGCTTGATTGCGCAAGAGGCCTGCTTTCTAGAGCCTGCCGCCATTGACGGGCTGGTGCTGTTTGCCACTTCCGCCGCTTTTGGCAAACCCGGCGGCGAGTGGCAGAAGGAGTTTTTGCAAAGCCGTTTTGCAGCGCTTGACGCGGGTTTGGGCATGGTCGGTTTGTCAAGCGTTTTGGTGGGTGGCATGCTGGCGCTTGGGACCAGTGAGCAGACCCGCACCACCGCGACCAAGCTGATGACCAGCGTGCCCGAAGCCACCTACCGCGCCGCGCTGGCGGCCATCGTCACCTTCAACCGGCTGGAGAATCTGCCCCACATCAACGTGCCGACGTTGTGCCTGGCGTGTGCCGACGACAAAACCGCGCCGCCCGCGGTGATGGAAAAAATGGCCAACAAAATCCCCAACGCCGACTACCGCTGCCTGGCCAACGCCGGCCACCTGGGCAATATGGAGCAGCCGCATGCCTTCAACGCGGCCGTGCTGGATTATTTGCGCAAGTATTTCCCGATCAAGGCGTAACCACCATGTCCTCACCCAACCCCCCCAACCCCACCTCCAACCCCACCCCCAACGCCACCCTGGTTCCCCAAAGTTACCAGCTGCCGTCCATCGCCGGTGACTACACCGAGCTTGACGCCAAACAACGGCAACTGCTGGCCATCGCCGCCGACCTGGGCGCCAACCGCTTCGCCGCCCGTGCCGCCCAAATCGACCGCGACGCCGTGTTCCCGTTCGAAAACTATGCCGACATGCGCCAGGCCGGCCTGCTCAAAATCTGCGTGCCGGAGGCCTATGGCGGCTTTGGCGCAGACTTCGCCACCTACGTGATGGTGGCCGCAGAAATTGGCCGCCACTGCGGCGCCACCGCGCTCACACTGAACATGCATGTGAGCTCCTGCCTGTGGACCGGCATCATCGCCGACGACCTCAGCATGACCCCCGAACAACGTGCCAACCACGAGGCCCACCGTGCGGTGCACTACCAACGCATCGCCGTCGACGGCAAGGTCTATTCGCAACCCTTTTCCGAAGGCGGCGCGGCGGCGGCGGGCAAAGCGCCGTTTGGCACGCTGGCCAAAAAAGTGGCCGGTGGTTACCTCGTCAACGGCAAAAAAATCTTCGCTTCGCTGGCCGGTGCGGCCGACTATTACGGCATCTTGTGCACACTCGACAAACCCGGCGCCACGCAGCGCGACAGCCTGTACCTGGCCGTGGACAAAAACCTGCCCGGTGTGAGTGTGGTGGGCGACTGGGACCCGCTGGGCATGCGCGGCACGGTGAGCCGCACGCTTTTGTTCAAGGATGTCTTCGTGCCCGAGGTCGAGCGCATGATGCCCGAGGGCCTGTACGTGCAGGCCGCGACGCGCTGGCCACACATGTTTGCCACCCTCTCGCCCACCTACATGGGCATCGCCCAGGCGGCGTACGACTTCACCGTGCAATACCTGCGCGGCGAGGCGCCCGGCACGCCGCCGGTGCAGCGGCGCATGTACCCGACCAAACAAATCGCCGTGGCCGAGATGAAGATCAAGCTGGAGCAAACCCGCGCCATCTTTTTGCAAAACGCCCGCGCGGCCCGGGTCGATCCGTCCAAGGAAATTCGCCTTGGGCTGTACGCCGCGCACTACACCATCATGGAGAACGCCAACGATATCTGCCGCCTGGCGG
>JANNYX010000475.1:0-3590 GCA_031410295.1 Rhodoferax sp. | reverse complement strand
TGGGTGGCGCGGCGGATGCGGTAGATAGCAGGGTCGCGCAGGTTGATGTTCGGGCTGGCCATGTCAATCAGGGCGCGCAGCACCATCGAGCCGTCTTCATGCAGGCCGTCACGCATTTCGCGAAAACGCGCCAGGTTCATGGCCGGCGTGCGGGTGCGATACGGGCTGTTGACGCCAGGTTTGCCAAAATCGCCGCGGTTGATGCGGATTTGCTCAACGGTTTGTTCGTCCACATAGGCATGGCCGGCTTCGATCAAATATTCCGCCGCTTGGTACATGAAACCGAAATAATCGCTAGCCTGGTAGGTTGGCGCGCTGGCATCTGCGCCGTGGTTGCCGTTCCAGTCAAAACCCAGCCATTTGACCGACTCCTTGATCGAGTTGACGAATTCGACGTTTTCCTTCTCGGGGTTGGTGTCGTCAAAACGCAGGTGGCAAACGCCGCCGTAGTCACGCGCCAGGCCAAAGTTCAGGCAAATGCTTTTTGCGTGGCCAATGTGCAGGTAACCGTTGGGCTCGGGCGGGAAACGCGTGCGGATTTTGGCCGGGTCAATTTGGCCCTTGGCGTGGTGTGCCGCATCGCCTGGGCTGCCGCCCCATTGGCGCTGGGCGTAGGTGCCTTTTTCCAGATCGTTTTCGATGATCTGGCGCAGGAAATTGCTGGGTTTGGCGGCATATGGCGCCGCAGCGGCGGTTTTGGCCGACTTGTTTGGCGGAATGGGGGTGGGAGCGCTCATTGCCGGATTTTAGGGCGGGCCCAGGCGCCGTTACATCTGGCAATGCACTTCACATACCAGAGGTGCGCGGCAAGTGACCTGGCACGTTGTAGGTTCATGGGCAAATCTCTCAGCCCATCAACCGAAGGAGAACAATATGACAACTGGAAATTCTGTCCGCAAGCTGCTGGGCGCTGGCGCATTGGGCCTGGCTGGCCTGGCCGGTTTGGGTTTTGGCGGCTCGGCGATGGCGCAAGAGGTGTATTGGTCCCTGGGAATCGGCTCGCCCGGCGTGCAGGTGGGTGTGAGCAACGCACCCCCAGTGGTCTATCAACAGCCCGTTCAACACTATTACCCGCGCGCCGTCGTAGTGCAGCCGCAACCGGTTTACGTTCAACCGGCGCCCGTGCAATACGCCTACCCCGTTTATTCGTCACAGTACCCGCAGGTCTATCCCCAGGTGTACAGCCGCCAGGTGGTGCCAGTGGCGCCCGTGGTGTACGGCGGGTGGCAGCACGGGCACCACGGCTGGCACCATGGTCGGGGGTACGGCCACGGGTACTGGCAGGGGTCTGACAACGGGCACGGTCAATGGCAGGGCCAGCAGCAATTGCCGGTGCCGCAGCGCGGCGGCCACCGCTGATCCGTTGATTGAATAAATTATTGGCCGAAGCGCGGGCCGTTCTTGAGGAACTCGTCTTCAGCGGGTGTATTGAGGCGGCCCAGCACCTGGTTGCGGTAGGGGAAGCGGCCAAATTTTGCGATGATGTCGCGGTGCTGGACGGCAAATTTCACATTGCCGTCCAGGGTTGATTTAAGGTGCTCGGGCGCGTCGGTCTGCAATTGCTTGAAGCGTTTGACGCATTCATCTTGCAGCGTCAATTTTTCGGCATGCATCAAGGGCATGTAAAAGAAGATGCGGCCAACCCAGGGCAGGGGTTGGTCCATCGTCACGTCCAGCGCCTGCATCACCAGGGATTGCGTTTGCACATCGCCAGAAAACGCTTCGGCCTGGCCGCGAAAGACATTGCGCGTGAACTGGTCCAGCAAGATCACCAGCGCCAGCCGGCTCAGGGGTTCATGCGCCCAGGCCAGCAGGTCACCGGCCAGCGCCTGGCGCACTTGATGGCCAAACTGGTTGCGAATCTGTTCATCCAGTTGCGGGCCGCCGCCAAACCACAACTTGCTGCGGTCGTCACTGGGCCAGCCCAGTGTCAGGCCGTCGCCTAACCAGAAATCTAAAACAGCTTGGTGTGGGGTGCTCATGGGTAAGCCAATCAGGTGTGCCCAGTATGACTCATTCCATTTCAAGTCATCACTGCAAGGTGTTGCACCTCCCAGCCATGCCGTCGCACTGCCGTCGTCGGTGCGCCTGCTACAGCAATGGTTTCAAAATAGAATCACATGGCTTTGAACTGGTGCGCGTAAAGGCGGCTCACGGCGATTTTCATCTCGAGCCCGCGCAACGTCAGCCAGATTTTTCCGGCTTCGTCGCGGTTGACCTGCTCGATGCAATCGGCGCGCACCACGGTGCCACGGTGCACCTGCCAAAACACGCTGGCATCAAGCTGCGGCAACAACTCTTTGAGCGGTGTGCGGATCAGGTATTCGTGCCCGGCCGTGATTACGCGCACGTATTTGTCAGCGGCTTCAAAACACAGCACCTGGGCCACCTGCACCATGTGAATGGCAGTGCCGACGCTGGCTTGAATGACGGTCAAAATCTCGTTTGAAGAACTTCTAGACTGTAAAAATGGTCGTAATTGTGTCAAAATAATATCAATATTTGTAGCATACAGATTATTATATTCGACGGCCTTAATCAGTTTTTTTACAGTCGAATTTATTCTTACCTGATTTATCGGCTTTAAAACGTAGTCAATCGCTTGCGCCTCAAACGCCTTCACCGCGTATTGGTCGTACGCAGTGACAAAAACCAACGCTGGAAACGGTTTGCCGCGCACAGCAGGTGCAGCAGAGGTCGAAGGCGTTGGTCGCGTTGAAGGCGATGTTGGCGATGTTGGCGATGTTGGCGAAGTTGGCATTTCCGCCGGTTCGGGCCATTCGTCGATCAATGTGAGGGCTGCGTCCAGGCCGCTCATGCCGGGCATTTGAATGTCGAAAAAAAGCACGTCGGGTTGCAACTCCAGCGCTTTGGCCACGGCCGAATGGCCATCACCCACGGTGGCCAGCACCCGCAGCTCGGGCCAGGCGATTGCCAACTCGGCGGCGAGTGCCGCGGCCAAGAGCGGCTCGTCTTCGGCGATGAGGGCGGTGGCGGCGATCATGGCAGGTGATTCATGCGGGCATTGAAATCCGCACGCGCGTGCCACCCGCCGGGTTGGGAGCCAGGTCCAGGCTGGCCAATTTGCCGTGCAGGGTTTCCAGCCGTTCGCGCACTTGCGCCAGGCCAAAGCCCTGTGCGCTGGCGTTGGGTTTCAGGCCAGCGCCAGTGTCGGCCACGTCCAGTGTCAAGGAGCCAGCCGTGTGAGAAGCAGCGACGGTGATCGAACCGCCTGCCACCTGCGGCTCCAGCCCATGTTTGATGGCGTTTTCCACCAGCGGCTGCAACAGCAGGGGTGGCACTGGCAGGTTGGCCAAATCAGCCGGCAAATCCAGCGTGTAACGCAGGCGCGGCCCCATGCGAATGGCCATCAGCTCCAGATAGTCGCGCAGGCGGTCGAACTCGGTTTGCAGGCTGTGGCCCCCGGCATGGGCGCGTGAGGCGCTCAAGGTGGCGCGCAGGTAACTGATCAGGTGGTCCAGCATGGCCTGCGCACGCGCCGGGTCGGCAGGAATCAGCACCCGCAGGTTGGCCAGCGTGTTGAACAACATGTGCGGTTCGATCTGCGCTTCAAGCAATTTGAGTTTGGC
>JANNYX010000474.1:0-2457 GCA_031410295.1 Rhodoferax sp. | reverse complement strand
CTTCATACCCTTCTCAATCAGGAAAGCGGTGATGTGGTTCGCGCCGCGCTTCGGCGCTGGGCCGCCCCGAGCCGAAAAAGCCCCCTCGGGCGGCAGCGAAGACGCCAAGCGCGAAGCGTGGGGGCCTGCCTCGGGGTCGCTCTTTGCATACACCACCAGGGTGTCGGCGTCCGGCCCGTTGGTGATCCACATCTTGGCGCCATTGAGGAGGAAATAACCGCCCTTGTCCTCGGCCTTGAGTTTCATGCTGATGACGTCACTGCCAGCGCCGGTTTCACTCATGGCCAGGGCGCCGACGTGTTCGCCGGAAATCAGTTTGGGCAGGTATTTGCGGCGCTGCTCGTCACTGCCGTTGCGGTTGATCTGGTTCACACACAGGTTGCTGTGGGCGCCGTAACTCAGCGCCACTGCCGCCGAAGCGCGCGAGAGTTCTTCCATGGCAATCATGTGCGCCAGATACCCCATGTTGGCGCCGCCATATTCCTCGCTGACGGTGATCCCGAGCAAACCCAGGTCACCCATCTTGCGCCACAGATCGACCGGGAACTGGTCGGTTTTGTCCATTTGGGCCGCACGCTGCGCGATTTCGGCCTGGGCGAATTCATGCACCGCATCGCGCAGTGCGTTGATGTCGTCACCCAGTTGAAAGTCCAGTCCAGGCAGGTTCATGTTGGTTTCCTTGCTGATACAGCTACTTTGGCAGGTGGCGTGGGCAACACCGGACGGCCCGGTTTGCCGATTTTCGCCAACAGGACGCGGGCCTCTTTTTCGTGCGTTTTCACTTCGTCCAGGTTGGCCTGCAATTCCGCCAATTGTTCTTCAATTTGACACCGGTGTGCGTCCAGCACCGCGAGAAATTTCTCCAGCTGCGCCCCGGTGTCACGCGGGCTGTCGTACAGGTCAATGATGTCCCGGGCTTCGGTGAGCGAAAAACCCAGGCGTTTGGCCCGCAAGGTGAGCTTCAGGCGCGTGCGGTCGCGTCCGCTGTATACGCGGCTGCGCCCACCCGGGCCAGAGCGCGCCGGCTCCAGCAGGCCCATGTCTTCGTAAAAACGGATGGCCCGCGTGGTGACGTCAAACTCTCGTGCCAATTCACTGATGGTGAAGGTTGCAGTGCTCATGTTGCGTGGTGACCCGCGGCGGCACTGGTTTCAAAGGCGCCCCCTACAATGGACTGAACAGTTGACGTTTACGTAAACGTCAATCAACGCCAATTATCAGCCAAAAATATTGCCCCCATGAACGAACTTGAACAAGAGCTGCACTATCCGCTGGGTGACACCCTGCCAGCGCTTGGCGCCACCTTGCTGGTGGCCGATGGCGTCAAGTGGATCCGCATGGGCCTGCCGTTTGCCTTGAACCACATCAACCTGTGGTTGATTCGCGACGAGATGGAGGGCAGCGAAGGGACAGGCACGACGCTGCAGGGCTGGACCGTGGTCGATACCTGTATCTCGCGCGACGAATCACGCGCCCAATGGCAGCAGATTTTTGACACCGAACTCGACGGCTTGCCGGTCCTGCGGGTGATTTGCACCCACATGCACCCGGACCACATTGGCCTGGCCGGCTGGTTGTGTGAGCGCTGGAGCACACCTGCCCACACCTGCCGTTTATGGATCAGCGCAACCGATTTTGGCGTGGCGCGGATGGCCAGCGTGATGCCGACGGCCTTTGGCGGGGGTGAGTTTGCCGCCGAGTTCTTTGTCGCCCACGGCATGACCAACGCCGACCACCTGGCGCAGATCAGGGCGCGCGCCAATTATTTTGTCGACCTCGTGCCCATCGTGCCGCGCAGCTTCAAACGCATGCAGGACGGCGACGCCATCCTCATCGGTGGCCGCCACTGGCGCTGCATCAGCGGGTATGGCCATGCGCCAGAACACATCGCGCTGTATTGCGCCGACGTCAAGGTGCTGATCGGCGGCGACATGATGCTGCCGCGCATTTCCACCAATGTCAGTGTGCATGAAAACGAGCCCGAGGCGAACCCGCTGACGCAGTTCCTCGACTCCATCGACAAGTTCAAGGCTTTGCCCGAGGGCGCCCTGACGCTGCCCGCGCACGGCAAACCCTTCACCGGCCTGCACCGGCGCATCGACCAGCTGCATGAGCACCATGAAGCGCGTCTGGCCGAAGTGATCGACTTGTGTTCAAGCCAGGCGGCCAGTGGCATGGACGTGATCCCGGTGATGTTCAAGCGGCCGCTGGACGTGCACCAGATGACTTTCGCCATGGGTGAGGCGGTGGCGCATCTGCACAAATTGCGCCACCAACTCAAGGACGATTCAATTCCGCGCTGGGTCTGAGCTGGCCAGGGAAAATCGGAATACGCCATCCCCGTCTTTGTGGCGTTTCAGTTTTCCGTCAAACCACAATTTGTGCAGATGCGCCACCGCCTCACCCATGGCGAAAGTCATCTGGTGCACGTCCAGCGGCCGCTTGAACATCACCGGG
>JANNYX010000473.1:0-2558 GCA_031410295.1 Rhodoferax sp. | reverse complement strand
CCGACCCGATCCGCCGCGTCAATGGGGCCGCTCAAGGGCTGAGGAGGTCACCCATATTTGCTACTTTTTATATAACAAACTAGTGTTTATATATGTCGGCCTGTTTCCGATTTTCTTCGGTACTTTTCAAAATGCTCCGCTGAAGGCGTTGTGGGCGCGCTGGCGCGCTCACAGGCCCAATCGCCGGTGGAGCTCCAGCGTCGCGGCGGCCTGGTTCATGCAATAAAAATGCAGCCCCGGTGCACCGCCGGCCACCAGTTGTTCACACAAGTCGGTGACGACATCCAGGCCAAAAGCCTTGATGGACGCCGTATCGTCGCCGAACGAGAGCAATCGCAGACGGATCCAGCGCGGAATTTCGGCGCCGCAGGCGTCTGAAAACCGCATCAACTGCGTGCTGCTGGTGATCGGCATGACGCCCGGGACGATCGGCACCGTCACTCCCGCAGCGTCGGCATCCTCGACAAAGCGGAAATAGGCGTCGGCGTTGTAAAAGTATTGCGTGATGGCGGAATTGGCGCCTGCCTTCACCTTGGCGGCAAGCGCCTGCAGGTCGGAGGCCGGCGATTTGGCTTGCGGGTGGACTTCCGGGTAGGCCGCCACCTCGATATGGAAATCGTCGCCGGTTTCGGCGCGGACGAAGGCGACCAAATCGCTGGCGTAGTGGAATTCTCCGCCCATGCCGTAACCACTGGGCAAATCGCCGCGCAGCGCGACCAGGCGTTTCACCCCCATGGTTTTGAGTGTCGCCAGTTGTTCGCGCAGGCCCGCTTGGGTGGCGCCGACACAGGACAAATGCGACGCCGCGCCCACGCCTTCTTTCAATATTTCCGCCACCGTGGAGAAAGTGCCCGCTTGCGTGGAGCCGCCGGCGCCAAACGTGACCGAGCAGAACTGCGGCTTCAGCGTGTACAACTGCTGGCGCACGACGCGCAGCTTGTCCACACCTTCCGGTGTTTTTGGGGGAAAAAACTCAATGCTGACCGGCAATTTAAGTAAAGCGTTCATGGTTTTACACCTTCGACGGTTAGGCGCCCTCGTTATGGGCAGGCCCGTCAGGAAGCCGTTGCGCGTGGATAAAAAATTCGCGGTTGCCGTCGCCGCCGGTGATCGGGCTGTCCAACCAGGCGTGAACGGTGAGGCCGAGCCCGGTGCAGCAGTCGCGGATGCGTTTTTCGACGATCTTGTACAGGGCTGGGTCTTTGACGATGCCGCCTTTGCCGACTTGGCCGGGTTGCAACTCAAACTGCGGCTTGACCAGAAACAACAGGTCGCCGCCCGGTTTTAGCAGCGGCGCCAGCGCAGGCAATACGAGGGTTTGGGAGATGAAGGAGAGGTCGCCGGTGATCAGGTCGAACTGCGTGGCGTCATTCGGCAATGGGTCCGGCGGCGCGGCGTCATCGGGCGCTGGCTCTGCCGCCGCCGACTCACTGGGAGTCCGAACTTTTAGCGCTCGATCCTTGGGCACTAGGTCTACCGCCACCGGTATTGCGTCCATCTTCAAATCATCATCGTCTAATTGGCTATAGGCCGACGAATATATTGAATAGTTTGATATCAATAATGTAGCATTCAACTGACGCGCGTTGACATGCTCCAGCGCCACCACCTGCGGGTGCGCACGCAGGGACGGGTGCAATTGGCCGCTGCCGACATCCACGCCCACCACCTGCGCCGCGCCGTGTTGCAACAAACAATCGGTGAACCCGCCGCTCGACTGGCCCACGTCCAGGCAGGTTTTGCCCTGCACCACGACGCCGCTGCCCTTCAACGCACCTTCGAGCTTCAAACCGCCGCGCGAGACGTATTTCGCCTCCGACGCGTCCAGCAACTCGATCACCGCGTCAAGCGGCATTTCATCGCTGTTTTTGCCGATGGATTTCCACGCGGCGTGAGGCGTGCCCGCGCGCCCGTCATTGCCGGCATGCCAGCGCACGCCCGAGGCGATCAGGCGCTGCGCCTGCGAGCGTGAACTGGCAAAACCGCGCTGCAGCAGGAGCTGGTCAGCCCGCATGATTGACTTTTGGACTTGCGGCGTAGCGAGCGGGATGCAGTGCCAGGCGGACGGAGCTCGGATATTGGAACGCACTTAAGGTCGCACTCAAGGTGCATGAGGATTTCGAGCACCACCCAACGCCGCAATGCGCCCGCGCAAAAGCCGCCATGGCGCCATCAATACCGGTAGGTATCGGGTTTGTAAGGCCCTTGCTTCGAGACCCCAATGTAAGCGGCCTGTTCATCGGACAACTCGGTCAACACCGCGCCGACTTTCTTCAAGTGCAAACGCGCGACTTTTTCGTCCAGGTGTTTGGGCAACACATAGACCTTGCCGACTTTGTACTCTTTGGGTTTGGTGAAGAGTTCGATTTGCGCGATGGTCTGGTTGGCGAAACTCGACGACATCACAAAACTCGGGTGGCCGGTGCCACAGCCCAGGTTCACCAGACGGCCTTTGGCCAGCAAAATGATGCGTTTGGAGGGCGTCTTGCCCTTGGCCGGGAAAATGACGTGGTCCACTTGCGGCTTGATCTCTTCCCACTTGCATTTCTCAAGCGAAG
>JANNYX010000472.1:0-2168 GCA_031410295.1 Rhodoferax sp. | reverse complement strand
CGCTGCCGCGCTCTGTCATCAGCTTGAGCTGGTTCTTCTCGATGGACTCACGCAGTTCGTCGTCGCTGACTTTCAGATCCGACGCCTTGGGCATCTTGCCCGGCTCCTTGATGGCAGCGACCTGCGCATTGCGCCAGGTTTCCATGGCCAGAGGCGCCGTGGTGTAGTGGCCGTGGCAGTCGATGATGAGAGGGTGTTGTTGGCTCATGGTCTTATCGTGGATGGAGGTTTTCCTGTGGCAGGCAGGCACCCTGCCAAGATTTAATTGTGCCGTTGCACGCGAGTCAGGGAAAGCGCGCGCAACCGCTAGCTGATATGCCAAAAATAAATATCTACGCTATCGATATGCAACAATCCACAATGGACCTCAAGCAGCTTGATTATTTTGTGCGTGTCGCCGAGTTGGGCAGCTTCACCCGCGCCGCCCGTGCCTTGAACGTCGCCCAGCCGGCGCTCTCGCGCCAGGTGCGCCTGCTGGAAGTCGAACTTCGGCAAAACCTGCTGACACGCAACGGCCGCGGCGCCGTTCCCACCGAGGCTGGCACGCTGCTGCTGGAGCATGGGCGTGGCATTTTGAACCAGATCGAACTCGCGCGCGAAGAGCTTGGCGCGGCACGCAGCCGGCTCGGCGGGCGCGTGTCGATCGGGCTGCCGCCAAGCCTCTCGAACCTGATCACTGTGCCCCTGACTCTGGCCATGCGCAAGGCCCTGCCACAAGCGCGCCTGACCTTGACTGAGGGGTTCTCGGTGCTGATGTACGAGGGCCTGCGGGTTGGCAACCTTGACATGGCCGTGCTGTACAACCCTGGCGCCTCGCCCGACCTCGATATGGCCACCCTGCACGAGGAGGAACTGGTGCTGGTTTCGCCCAGGAGCGCATTGAAGCGGATTGGCCCACGGGGCGCCAGTGCGCAAATTACCCTGCTTGAGGTGGCGGCGTTGCCTTTAATCCTGCCCAGCCGCCCCAACGCCTTTCGCCTGCTCATCGACAACGAAATGGCCGTTTTGGGGCGGCGCCCTCAAATCGTCATGGAAGTGGATGGTTTGAATGCCATTTTGAGCCTGGTCAAAGAAGGCATGGGCCATGCCGTGTTGCCACGCTACACCCTGAGCAACTTCGAGAATGTCACCCCGTTCGCCGTGCGCGCCATTCAACAGCCTTGCATACTGAGCCGACTGGAGCTGGTTTGGTCCTCGCGCCGTCCAACGACCGCCACCCAGAAAATGGCATTGACCGTGGTGCGCGAGGTGGTTTTACAGGCGATTAGCCAGCATGGGGCTCAAAAAACCGCCTTGTCTAGGTAAAAACGACCAGAACTGCCGCAAATCGGGAAAACACCCAGGGTATTTATTGTCTATTTGTAACAAATTCTGGGAAACTGGCACTATGTAAACAGACTGAAACGTCTTTGATTGGAACGTCGCTATATTCGGGCACGTTTCCAGGAGCAGATTGTTAAGTTGCTGGCGCGAAATTCAATCCCCGGGGCCGCAGTGCTGTGTTGGGTGCTAAAAAACGTTGGAAAACACCTTGATCGAACCAAAAAATGTAGAACGGCGTGCCGCGGGCCTACGAGCTGACAACCTTGTCATGCGCATGTTGAACCCGATCGCCGCCTACCTGCCCAAAACCGCCGAAAAATCCCGCCGCAGCACGGATCTGCCGCGCGCCCATACCAGCCACACTGAACACGGCAAACGCTCGCTGGTTGTGGCTGGCGTCGGCTCCCCTACGGTGGTGTTCGAATCGGGTATTGGCAGCGGCAAGGAAGTCTGGGGCTCGGTCTTCAATGAGATCTCGCAAAATACCCGCGCCGTCGCTTATGACCGCGCCGGTTATGGCGGCAGCGATCGCGCCACCAGCAAGCGTGAGCCGATGCAGATCGTGCGCGAATTGCGCGCCATGCTCAAGGAAGAAGGCATTGCGCCGCCGTATCTGCTGGTTGGCCACTCGATGGGTGGCATGATTATGAAGCTCTACGCCCGCTCATTTCCCCAGGAAATCGCCGGCGTGGTGCTGGTCGACGCGCGCCATTCCGACTTCGCCCGGCGCTGCCGGCAAGTGGGTGTGCCGCGTATTTTTTACGAACCGCCAGCGGCCCTCTTCATGCTGGCACGCGCTGCCATACGCGGTGAAATGGCGGCATCCTCCAGCAATTCCGGCCCGG
>JANNYX010000471.1:0-1936 GCA_031410295.1 Rhodoferax sp. | reverse complement strand
TGGTCAACGTCAAGGCCGGCGCAGTCCACATCCAGACCTTGGGACGCGGTGCGGTGGGTTGGCAGTTTGGCCGCGTCCATCTCCCAGCGGCCCGTCGCGCTGAAAGAGACATGGCTCCCGGCGCGTTTTACAAAATACGGGTGCCAGCCCAAACCGACCGGCGTGGCCGTTTTTGACTGGTTGGTGATGGAGAGTGTGACTTCCAGTTCGTTGCCACTGAGGCGAAAGGCCTGCGAGGTGTCAAAGGCAAACGGCCAGGACGCATCGGGCTTGTGCTGGTAGGACACCATGGCAAAGTCGTCGCTGGCGTCCAGCAGCTCCCACGGCCTTTGCCAGCCCACCCCGTGAATTGCATGCGGCTCGTTGCCAAAGTTTTTGACCAGCGGGTGGCTGGTGCCGTTCCAGGTCAGCGTGGCGTGGCCGATGCGGTTGGAAAACGGCACCAGCGGGTAGCTGCCGGATTCGCGCGCGGAAGCAATTTGCCCGGCCTGGCTCGAGCGCAACACCGGCTCGCCATCAAACCAGAGGCCCGCAATACACGCTCCCAGTTCAGGTTCGATCTCGCAACGAAAAGGTCCGTGGGTGAGCGTGATGCGTTCGGTCATGGTGGCAAGTCTCCAGACCGTGATTGTGCCTTGCCTCCCATCGCCACCGCCCATGAAAAAACCCACAGGAGCCAAAGCCACTGTGGGTACCAGGAAACGCCGAGGAAGCTTAGCGAGCGGGAAGAAGATGTGCAGGAGGAGCGGAGCTGTACTACCAGTACAGTGAGCACCGCAGTGCGCAAATTCTCCCGCGCAGTAGCTTCATCGCCGTTTCCTATCGGTTGTAGGCCGTCTCGCCGTGGCTGGTGATGTCCAGACCTTCGCGCTCTTCCTCTTCCGGAACCCGCAGGCCGATCACCGCGTCAACGATTTTGTAGGCGATGAAGGAGACCACGCCCGACCAGACAATCGTCAACAACACCGCTTTGAGCTGAATCCAGACCTGGCTGGCTACTGATGTGTCCACCACCGCTGCCGTGACCCAATCACCGACGATGCCGGGACCGCCGAAGGCTTGCGTGTTGAAGACACCGGTGAGCAAGGCGCCGACGATGCCGCCGACACCGTGCACGCCGAACACGTCCAGCGAGTCGTCCGCGCCGAGCATTTTCTTCAGGCCGTTGACACCCCAGAGGCAGGCGAAGCCAGCCACGAAGCCGATGATGATGGCGCCCATCAGGCCGACGTTGCCGCAAGCCGGGGTGATCGCCACCAGGCCCGCCACCGCGCCGGAGGCGGCACCGAGCATCGAGGCCTTGCCGCGCATCAAGGTTTCGCCAATGCACCAGGCCAGCACCGCAGCCGCAGTGGCCGAAAAGGTGTTGACAAAGGCCAGCACCGCCGTGTTGTTGGCTTCCAGCGCAGAGCCGGCGTTGAAGCCAAACCAGCCGACCCACAGCAGGGATGCGCCGACCATCGTCAAGGTCAGGCTGTGCGGCGCCATCGCCTCTTTGCCGTAACCCGTGCGTTTGCCGATCACGTAGGCGCCGACCAGGCCGGCCATGGCGGCGTTGATGTGCACCACGGTGCCGCCGGCGAAATCGAGCGCGCCCCACTGCCAGATCAAACCGGCCTTGGCATTCATCGCGTCAACCACTTCTTTGGAAGCGTAGGCATCCGGCCCCATCCAGTACCAGACCATATGCGCCATGGGGGTGTAGCTGAAGGTGAACCACAACACCATGAACAGCAGCAAGGCCGAGAACTTGATGCGTTCAGCGAAGGCGCCGACAATCAGGCAGCAGGTGATGGCCGCGAAGGTGGCCTGGAAAACCATGAACAACAATTCAGGAATGACCACACCTTTGCTGAAGGTGGCCGCCATGGCGAACTCGCCTTTCGCTGGGTCAAACATCCCCTTCATAAAGAGCCGGTCAAAACCGCCAATGAAG
>JANNYX010000470.1:0-5732 GCA_031410295.1 Rhodoferax sp. | reverse complement strand
TACGGCGGTGCGCCGCAGAATGCAGAAAGCGACGGCATGCCGCCGCGTGCCGACGAGCTGTGGCTCAAGCTGCTGGCGCGGCTCGACGCGCGCGGTTACGGCCGGCGCCTCCTGATGATCGAACCGGGCCGCTCGCTGGTGGGCAACGCCGGCGTGTGTGTGACCGAAGTGCTGTACCTCAAACCCGGCGAGCAGAAGAACTTCTGCATCATCGACGCCGCCATGAACGACCTGCCGCGCCCGGCGATGTACCAGGCGTTCCACCAGATCGTGCCTTTGCAGCCACGCGCCGAAGGGCCTGAAACCACTTGGGAAATTGTCGGCCCGGTGTGTGAAAGCGGCGACTGGATCGGGCATGACCGCGCGCTCACTATCAAGCAAGGCGACCTGCTGGCAGTGATGTCGGCCGGCGCCTATTGCATGGGCATGGCAAGCAATTACAATTCGCGCGGGCGGGCGGCAGAGATTTTGATCGATGGCGCAAGCGCGCGTGTGATCCGCCTGCGTGAAACCGTCGACGACCAGATGCGCAACGAACGCTTGACTTGACTTGTGCTGAGCTGAACCCAACTGATTCCCGCCGTCACCAGCTTTCGTTTTCCGACTCATCCTTGCTCCGTCTAGTTCGCTATATATATAGTAGCAAACTATTGATATTCTCTGACGGCCTTATTCGTTTTTTCTCAAGGACTTTGAAAACACGTCTCCCCAGCATGGTCAACAGACCTGCGGCATAAACCGCCACCTTGGCAAAGTCGTTTTGCCCGAATGCATCCGCAATAAATGCAGAATCGCCAACCCTGCGACCGCGCATTGCCCCGTTTACGGCAGCGTCGCGATAAGACGGTCAAACCCGGTCTGGATAACGAGCCGTTTCGGGCCAAGTATGGCAATGCCGAAAACGTTCTGCAAGGCCGGGTTGGCGCCCAGTGTGGTCGGACCCTTCGGGATCAACAACGTGCGCGTGCCGCCGACCGTCACCATCGCCAGGCCGGTCGCCGAGCCGTAATAGACCGTGCCGGCGGCATCGACGGCGAGGCCGCCTTGTACGTCATTGACGGCGAGTTGCGACACCGTCGTGCCATCGGCGGAAATGCGCCTGATCACCGAGCCGTCATGGACGTAGAGGGTGCCGTCCGGCGCGAACGCCAGCGTGGTCGGGAACTGGAAACGCGCGCTCGCCACGGGCCCGTCGACGATGGCGAACTGCCCGACCACGCCCGCGTAGGTGGTGACGTTGCCGGCGCCGTCGATCCGCCGGATCGCGTTGTGGTCGGCGACGAAAATATTGCCGCCAGGACCAACCGCGATGCCGTTCATGTCGAAGAAGCGCGCCGTGGTCGCGCTGCCGTCGTTGTTGCCGACGTCGGTGTAGGAGCCGGCGACGAAAGTCACGACGTTGTCGGTGCCGATCCTGCGCACGGCGTAGTTGTCGGTAACGTAGAGCGCACCGGCGGCGTCGCTGGCGACCGGGCCGAGGTTGACGAACTGGGCTTCGTTGGCGGTGCCGTCGACTGGCCCGGCGAAGTTGCCCGCCAGGCCGGCGGCGAGCGAGACGCCGCCGCCGGGCGAGATCCGGCGCACCAGGTTAGTCGAGAAGTCGGCGAGGACGACGTTGCCGGCTGGGTCGACCGTCAACGCCTGCCGCGTGTTGGGGCCCATGATGATCGGAATCTGCTCGAGCACGCCGATGCCTGCGGCCGTCGAGGGCACGCCGATGGCGGTATTGGCGATGGTGCGCACGACACCTGCGGTGCTGACGCTGCGCAGCGAGTTGTCGTCAGCCACCATATAACCGCCAGCGGCCACCGGGACGATGCCGCGGATGAGGCGCAGGCGCGCCTTGCCGAGCGGCCCGTCGGCGTAACCCAGGCCCGTGACGGGCGCCCGAAAGCCGGTGAGTGTGCCGACGATGCCGGTCGTCACGTCGATCTGGCGCAGCAGCCCCGCCTCGTCGCCGACGATCAGTGTGTTGCCGCGCAAGGTGATGGCGCTCGGGAAGGGAATGCTGGCGACATTGCCCGCGCCGTCGGGCTGAAAGGGTACGTTCAAGCCGCTGCCGGCAAGCGTGCTCACCGTGCCGGCGCCGCTGCCGGCGCGCGCGATCAAGCGCACGCGCAGGTTGCCGAGGTCGGCGACGTAGAGCTCGCCGCTCGCTGCCGCGACCACGCCTTCAGGAAAGGTAAACCGTGCGCTCGTCGGCGCGCCTTCGGCGAAGCCGGAGCTGCTGCCGCCGGCGTAGGTCGTGACGACGCCGGCCGGGGTGACACGGCGGATCCGGTTGTTGTTGCGGTCGGCGACGTACAAGTCGCCGTCCGGCCCGACCGTGAGGCCGCGCGGCGAATTGAAGCGCGCTGCGGCGCCGCTGCCGTCGGCAAAGCCGCTCACGCCCGGTGAGCCGGCGACAGTGCTGACCATGCCGTCCAGGGCGACCCTGCGGATCACATGGTTGCCGGTGTCGGCGACGTAAAGGATGCCCGCCGCGTCCTGCGCCAGACCCAGCGGCGCGTTGAAGCGCGCTGTCGCCGCGGGCCCGTCGGCAAAGGCCGCAGGGGCGCCGCCACCGGCCACCGGCGTGATCGTCGACAGGTCGGCGCTGAGCCGCTTGATCCGGTTAAGAGTAAGGAAGGTGAAGCTGCCGGCCGCGTCCTGGACGATACCGCTGGTGAAAGCGGCTTCGGCGGTGTCGCGCAGACCGGTGACGGGAAGGTCCGCGAGCGTCACCGTGGCCGACGCCGTCACGGTCAGCAGCGCCGCCGTGCTGGTGGTCGCGCTCAGGCCGCTGCAGTTGAGCGCAGCGCGGAACTGGGCGCCGCTGTCGCCGACTGCGGTGACCAGCGTGTAGTTTGGCAGGGTGGCGCCGGCGATGTCGGCGAAGGTGAGCACGCCGCCAACGCTGGCGCCACGCTGCCACTGCACGCCCAAGGCGCCGGAGCTGCAACTCGCGGCAACGGAGAAGCTGGCCGAGGTGCCGGCAACAACGCTCACATCAGCCGGCTGCGCCGTGACGTTGAGCACTGGACCGGCCGGTGTCACGGTGAGCGTCGCCACATTGCTGGTGGCGCTGCCGGCGCCGTTGGCGACAGTGGCGCGAAACGTCGCGCCACTGTCGGCGAGGGCTGTCGCGGCGATCGCATAGGTCGCGGCGGTGGCGCCTGCGATGACGGCGCCGTTGCGCTGCCACTGATAGGCCAGCGGCGCGTCGCCGGTCGCGGCGACAGTGAAACTCGCGGCGGCGCCGGCCGTGACGCTGACGCTCGCCGGCTGCGAGGTGATCATCGGTGCCACCGCCACCGGGGCTCCGCCACCCCCGCCGGGGCCGCAGGCCGTCAACAGCACCGCTGCCAGCAGGCAGGCCAGGGATTTGCATCGAGTCGCGTTCATTTTTTGAAGCTCCGGTATCGCGATAGTCGGGCGTCGAGCGTCGCCTTGCCCTGCATCACGAAGGATAGAGAAATCACCGCATGAGAACCAGTATGGCATGGACGGCCAGGAAATTCAATCGCATCAGGCCAATCGCATGTGGCCAGGTAGGCATAGGTTGGGACTGCCCTGGCGCGCCCTGATTTCGGTCAATACCGCTGCTTTGCCTTGTCACCCATTGATGCGCTGATCGATCCCGCGGGCTGGCACGGGTCGTGCAGACAGATCCTGCGAGCCAACCACCGTTGCACCTGATGGCGCACACGCGACGGCTACACTCACGGCGACATGTTCTAAAAATGGAAAAAAAATGGCCGACACACCCGAAATCCCCGAAGCAAAAAATCCGTTTGAAACGCGCGTTGCGGTGTGCATCGCGATTCTCGCCGCGCTGCTGGCGTTTGTCTCGATGCGCGGTGACAACGCAAAAACGGACGCAGTGATTCGCACCACCGAAGCGTCAAATCAGTGGAGCTTTTTTCAGGCAAAAACGATTCGCGAACACGCGCTGACTGTGCAGAACAACCTGCTTGACGCGATCAATCCGTCGGCGCTGAACGGGGACCTTGCGGCCAAGACAAAAGCGAAGGCAAACGAGGACATCGCGCGCTACAAAAGCGAGCGCGACGAGATCAAAACCAAGGCCGAGGCGCTGGCCAAAGAGGCAACCACGTTCTCGGCCATCAATGATCGCTGCGACCTCGGAGCGCTCTTTATGCAGATTGCAATTGTGATTCTCTCGGCCGCGATTTTGGCGCGCATGAATTTGATGTTCTACATCGGCGCGGGGCTCGGCCTGGCAGGCGCCATCACAGGCTTGTCGTCGCTGTTGATTTGAATCGTGTGGACGCGTAGCGTGCGAGGCTTACGCTGGGCTGTTCGGCAACGCATGGCGTACTGCTGGCGTTTTTTGCGTTACCTGCAACTGCGCAGATCAAGCGGCGCAAGGCGCTTCAAGGCGAAACCACCGCAGGCGCAAGCCCCAGCTTCTTCGCCCGCCGGGCAAACTTCTTGTCGTCAAAAGTTGCCATGCTGGCGCAGGCCCGGTAGCTGGCGTGATGCAAGGCGTCGGCCAGATCAATCCCCGCATCGCAATGTGACAGCGCCTGTTCCACCGTGCTTCGGTCTTCAATGGCGACATGCGCCAAGGCAAGCAGATGCCGCAAAACCGTGACGGCCTCGATTGGCGTAAAACCGTAGTAGCCGCGCATCACCCACTCAAACTCAAGAATGACCGTCTTACACACCATCAGTGGCTGGCCGGACTCAATCAAGCGGCGGGCATCGACGCGCTGGCGTTGCGCCTGGGCGTCAGATTTGTCGTCGATGTAGTAGCGGGCCAAGATGTTGGTGTCAAGGCCAATCATGGTTTGAGCAGTGCAGCAGGGTCAAGGTCAGCCGGCACCGCAACGCGTCGGCTTTTGAGCATGCCAAAGCCGCTGTCGGGCAATCCCGTTGGCGAACTCTTGACGCGCATCTCTACATGATCAGCAACCAGTGCAAACTCGATCCGGCTGCCCTGGCGAATGCCCAACTGCTGGCGGACGCCTTTGGGAATGGTGACTTGGCCTTTGCTCGTGACTGACGTGACTTCCATGGGTTACCTTTGGCAGTAATACCAGGTAATACTACCGCAAGAAGTTGGGTTTTGTCAAACTTGAAACCTCTGCGGAGCGACTGGAAATGCGAATGCGGTTTTGCTATTCGAAGCTTCATTCCGTCTTTCCATTGTTCCGTCTAGATTACTATATTTAGTATAGCAAACTATTGATATTTTCTGACGGCCTTATCCGCTTTTTTTCAATGACTTTGAAAACGCGCCACCCCAGCAGGGTCAACAGCACTGCGGCATACACAGCCACCTCGGCAAAGTCGTTCTTGCCCGAGCGCATCCAGAAAAAATGCAGGATCGCCAATCCAGCGACCGCGTACACCAGCCGATGCAAAAGCTGCCAGCGTTTCGCGCCCAGGGCCTTGATGGCGCGGTTGAAGGAAGTTGCTGCCAAAGGCGTCAACAGCAAAAAGGCGCTAAATCCGACCAGGATGAAGGGGCGTTTGATGATATCTTTGACGATGTCCGCGACGACAAATTCCATGTCAAACCAGCTGTAACTGAGCAGGTGGACGACGACATAAAAATAGACAAACAGACCCAACATGCGGCGAAAGCGCGCTAGAGCGGGCGTGTGGGTGATCGTGCGCGCGGGTGTGACGGCCAGCACGATGCACAGGAAACGCAGCGCCCATTCGCCCGTGGAACGGATCATGTACTCCTGCGGGTTGGCGCCGAGATTGTTGGTGAACGCGCC
>JANNYX010000469.1:0-2034 GCA_031410295.1 Rhodoferax sp. | reverse complement strand
CAGGCCCTTCAGTCTGAAGGCCGCATGATCGACCCGCTGGCGTATGCCAACCGGCCACTGTCGCAACGCATGCTGGACAGCGTTGCCTACTGGCTGATGCGCGCCATGTTGTTCCTGAATGGCAGTAGCTATTAAATATATAGCAAACAATGCTTATATTGTGTCGGCCTTGAGCATCCATTTTGTATAACCCCAAAATTCAAAGGCTGGTAACATGGGTTCATGCTCATGAAGACTGACGCCCAGGGCCCTGCACAGATCGACGAGGGAACGCCCGTTTCCGTAAAAATCCGCGAGCGTTTGCGGGCCGCCAAAAAACGCTTCAACGCCAATGACAACATTTCGGCGTTTGTGCAGCCCGGCGAGCTTGAAAAATTGCTCGATGAAGTTGAGCAGAAAATGCAGGGCGTGCTCGACAGCCTGGTGATTGACACCGCAGGCGACCACAACACCCGCAACACCGCGCGCCGGGTCGCTAAGATGTACATCAACGAGGTGTTCAACGGGCGCCTCGTCGCCGCGCCGAGCATCACCGAGTTCCCCAACGCCGAGCACCTCAACGAGCTGATGATCGTTGGCCCCATCACCGTTCGCAGCGCCTGTTCACACCATTTCTGCCCGGTGATCGGCAAGATCTGGATCGGCGTCATGCCCAACGAACACACCAATGTGATTGGCCTTTCAAAATACGCGCGCCTGGCCGAATGGGTGATGGGCCGCCCGCAGATCCAGGAAGAAGCGGTGGTGCAACTGGCCGACCTGATCATGGAGAAAACCCAGCCCGACGGCCTGGCCATCGTCATGGAGGCCAGCCACTACTGCATGGCCTGGCGCGGCGTCAAAGACATGGACAGCAAGATGATCAACTCGGTGATGCGCGGCTCCTTCCTCAAAGACCCAAATCTGCGCCGTGAATTCCTCTCGCTGATTCCCAACAAAGGTTAAATATGGACAACACCCAGGTTTGCGGCCCCGTTGACCGCAACAGCGCGGCGTTGCCTCGCGAAGGCGCGCCCGCCTTCCTGGGCGCGGCCCGGCAGGCGGCGCCATGCTAGTGCGCCTGCTCTACGCCAGCCGCGCCGTTGACCCCAGCCCGGGTGCCATCGAGGCGATTCTCACCCAGTCTCGCCTCTCCAACCCCGCTTCAGGCATCACCGGCATCCTGTGTTACGGTGGCGCCATCTTTTTGCAAGCCATCGAAGGCGGGCGCATGGCCGTAAGCGAGCTTTATGGTCACATCCAGAAAGACCCGCGCCACAAAGACGTGGTGCTGCTGCACTACGAAGAAATCACCGAGCGGCGTTTCGGCGGCTGGACCATGGGCCAGGTCAACATGTCCAAACTAAACCATTCGATCCTGCTGAAATATGCGGAAAAGGCCGAGCTCGACCCGTACGCCGTTTCGGGCAAGGTGTCATTGGCGCTGCTGGAAGAATTGATGGCCACCGCATCCATCATCGGAAGGGCTTAGCGTCTTTGAGTTTCTCCTTGCTTGGTTGCGACTTCAGCAGCCGCCCGACCCGCAGGAAGCCGATTGTATTGGCGCTAGGTTCCAATAAAAACGGGCGTGTGCAGCTATTAAAATTGGAGCGCATCGAATCTTTCGACGGGTTTGCGCATTGGCTCTCGCAACCGCATGCCTGGGTCGGTGGTTTTGATTTTCCTTTCGGTTTGCCGCGTGAACTGGTCGCGGCATTGGGTTGGCCAAGCACTTGGTTTGAATGCATGCAGCATTACGCCAGCCTGGAACGAACCACCATTCGCGACACCTTTGCGGCGTTCTGCGATGCCCGCGCTGCGGGCAACAAGTTTGCCCACCGCGCGACGGATGGTCCGGCCGGCTCCAGCGCCTCCATGAAATGGGTCAACCCGCCGGTGGCGTACATGTTGCACGCCGGGGTGCCAGCCCTGATTGCATCGGGCGCCAGTCTGCCCGGCCTGCATGGCGGCGACACCAACGTCACGTCGCAGCGGGTGGCCCTTGAAGCCTACCCCGGCCTGCTGGCGCGTGAAGTGCTTGGTCATCGCAGTTAC
>JANNYX010000468.1:0-2056 GCA_031410295.1 Rhodoferax sp. | reverse complement strand
GCCGTTTTGCCCACGCCCGCCTCCCCCACCAGCAGCGGGTTGTTTTTACGGCGCCGGCACAGGATCTGGATGACGCGTTCAACCTCGTATTCACGCCCGATGAGGGGGTCAATCTTGCCGTCTTTGGCGAGCTGGTTCAGGTTTTGGGTGTATTGCTCAAGCGGCGATTGCTTCTCGCTTTTCTCGCCGCCGCCTTCTTCATTTTCTGCCTGGGTTTCTCCCGACTTGGCAGGTTCAGGCGGATCCGATTTCTTGATGCCGTGGGCGATGAAATTGACCACATCAAGCCGCGTCACGCCCTGCTGGTGCAGGTAATACACGGCATGCGAATCCTTCTCGCCAAAGATGGCGACCAGAACGTTGGCGCCCGTAACTTCCTTCTTGCCGCTGCCGGTGGACTGCACATGCATGATGGCGCGCTGGATCACCCGCTGGAACCCGAGGGTGGGTTGCGTGTCGACATCGTCGGAGCCCGCCACCTGGGGCGTGTTGTCCTTGATGAAATTCGCCAGAGACTTGCGCAAGTCGTCAATGTTCGCCGAGCAGGCGCGCAACACTTCAGCGGCGCTGGGGTTGTCCAGCAAAGCGAGCAGCAAATGCTCAACCGTGATGAACTCGTGACGCTGCTGGCGCGCCTCGACAAACGCCATGTGCAAACTAACTTCCAGTTCCTGGGCAATCATTTGATTTCCTTATGCCTTGATGTCGAACAATCCAACCATTTGTCTGAAGCCGTCTGAAAACTGACTTTAAACCTTTTCCATTCACATATGCGCCCGCGGGGCTACAAATCAACTGTCAAATTTCCACCGGTTCGCTGACGCACTGCAAGGGGTGGCCGGCCTTGTTGGCCGCGTCCAGCACCTGGTCGACCTTGGTCGCCGCGACGTCGCGCGAATACACGCCACAGACGGCTTTGCCGTCCAGATGGATTTTCAGCATGATCTGCGTCGCCGTTTCCAGGTCTTTGCTGAAGAACTCCTGAATCACCACGACCACAAATTCCATCGGCGTGTAATCGTCGTTCAGCATCACAACCTGGTACATCTGCGGCGGCTTGGTTTTTTGCGTGCGCCGTTCAAGCACGGCCGTGCCGCCTTCGTCGGGTTCGATCGGGCGCGTCAGCGGCGGCGTTGAACCGGGCGGATTTTCGGGAGTTTGGGTCGCCATGAATTCATTCTAAATTGGTGGCAACTTTGCCGCATTCAAGCGGGCAAAATAAAAACCGCTGAAGGCCGGGCCTTTCAGCGGTTTGAGTCTGGCCAATGGCCGGCAATTACATGTTTTCGATCATTACCTGGCCGAAACCGGAGCAACTCACCTGCGTCGCGCCATCCATCAAGCGTGCGAAGTCGTAGGTAACTTTCTTGCTCAAAATCGATTTTTCCATGGAACTGATGATCAGGTCGGCGGCTTCCTTCCAGCCCATGTGGCGCAACATCATCTCGGCCGAAAGAATTTCGGAACCAGGGTTGACGTAATCCTTGCCGGCGTATTTGGGCGCGGTGCCATGCGTTGCCTCAAAACACGCCACGGTGTCTGACATGTTGGCGCCTGGGGCAATGCCGATGCCACCGACCTGGGCGGCCAGCGCGTCAGAGATGTAGTCGCCATTCAGGTTGAGTGTCGCCACCACCGAGTACTCTGCCGGGCGCAGCAAAATCTGCTGCAGGAAGGCGTCTGCGATGACATCTTTGATGATGATCTCGCGGCCGGTTTTCGGATTCTTGAATTTGCACCAGGGGCCGCCGTCAATTGGCACGGCGCCCAAGTACGCGGGAAAGGACTACGTCAACCCCGGCTCGGAGATCCTGTCTGCGGAGATGATGCTGCGCCACATGGGCTGGAAGGAAGCCGCCGACCTGATCATCAGCTCGCTAGAAAAGTCGATCGCCAGCAAGAAGGTGACGTACGACTTCGCCCGCCTCATGGACGGCGCCACGCAGGTGAGCTGCTCCGGCTTCGGCCAGGTGATGATCGAGAACATGTAGCCCCCACCGCGGGCGCGAGCCGCGCCCGTCGCGTTCGAAGGCCGCCTCCGGGCGGCTTTTTCAAT
>JANNYX010000467.1:0-7724 GCA_031410295.1 Rhodoferax sp. | reverse complement strand
CCTACCTGAGTTGCCTGACCCACGCGAGCCCCTTGAAGGGCAAGGGCGCCGCGCCAGGGAGAGCGGGTCAGCGAGTCAGCGGCTTGGCGCATCACAGCGGCAAAACAAGCCGCAACCCCAGCGTCCAGTTGCGCCCCGGCGCCGGTTCAAAAAACTGCTGGCTGGCCTGGTTGACGATCACCGAGCCGACGTACTTCTCGTCCGTCAGGTTGTCTACCCGGGCGTAAGTTGTGAGGCTGCCTTTTCCAACGGCAAAACCGTGGCTGGCCTTGAGCGCCCAGGTGCCATAACCATCCACGGCGACGCTGTTGCTGTCATTGGCGAACAACCTGCCCGACTGGAAAAACTCCACACCGGCCTGCGTGCCCAATTGCACGGCACTGCTGCGTGGGCCGGGCGCCTGGCTCGCCCACAATAACTCGGCGAACAGCGAGGTTTGCGGAATGCCGGGAATCTTGTTACCGGCCAGTACCGTGGTGGCCGCAGGCGGCGCGCCGCTTACTGTGGTGAAGGTCTGCGAATATGTGGCGTCAATTTGCGAGGCCGACAAAGTGCCGCGCCAATTGGGCGTGAAGTAATTGCTGCCGGCCAGCTCCCAGCCGCTGCGTTTGGTGCCCGGGGCATTTTTGAACGTTGAATTGCCGCCGACACTGCTGGCCACCACGATTTCGTCGGTGGTGTCGATTTGATAAACAGTGAAATCCAGCCGCGACTGCGGCGTTGGCGTCCATTTCGCGCCAATCTCAAAATGATTGCTGCCGGCCGCGTTGAGCGTGGTGTTGAAGGCCGGCACACCAGCGCCGGCGTAGGCCATTTCGGCAAGTGTGGGGGTTTCGAACCCGCGACCGATATTGGCGTAGATATTCAATGTGTTCAGCGCGTGCCAGGTGACGCCCAGCACCGGGTTGGTGGCCCGGAAGGTGATCGAACCTGAACCGTCGCCGTCGATCAGGTAGTCGTCGCTGCTGTTCATCTTGACGGTGCTGTGGCGCACGCCGCCCACGACCGAGAAGCGCTCGCTCAGGAGCGCCGTGCCCTGCGCGAAAAAGTCGGTGTTGTCCGCCGCATTGAGCTCATTGCGTGTCGTGGTGGTTTTTTGCCCCAACGCAGCCGCGCCGGCCTGGCGGCGCTCCTGCATGCGGTCGTACTCAAAACCTGCCACCCAATTGACAGGCACTGCGCCCAGCTTGGACGATGCGTTGTATTGCAGGCCGGTGCCGTAGTAGTCGCGGTTCAGGCCGACCCAGCCGCCCGCAGCCGTCGCGGTGCCGGCAATGCCCACCTGATAGCCGAGGTTTTCGCGGTTACCGAAATACAGTCGCGCCGTTATGGAACTGTCGTTGTCCAGGCTGTGGCTCAAGGTGGTTCCCAGCTGGTTTTGCGTGACGATCTTGCGCACGTCGCGGGCGATGGCGTTGGTGCCCGCCTGCTCGCGGTTGGCGGCCAATTGCGCCGCCGTCAGGCCCAGCGGGTCACGCGCCAGCGGCATGTCAAAGCGGTTGAAGATGACGTTGACCTTGGTTTTTTCGCTCGGGCCAAAACTCAATTTTCCATTGAACTGTTTGCGCTCGGTGGCACTGTTGTCGCGAAACCCGTCAATGTTGAAGGTGCTGAAGTCGGCCACCAGGCCGACATTGCCGCCACCGAGTTTGCCGGCGTATTGCCAGTCCGTGCGGCGCAGGCCGAAGGAACCACCGTAAATCTGCGCGCCAAACTCGGGCACATCGGGCGCGTCGCGGGTGAAGGCCTGGATCACGCCGCCCGAAGAATTGCCGTAGAGTTGCGCCAACGGGCCACGCAAGACTTCCATGCGGTCGGTGGACGTCAAGCTGACCGACGAGCCCTGGCCCTGGCCATCCGGCGTCGTCGCCGGGATGCCGTCGATCAGCAATCGGATGCCGCGAATGCCAAAGGCCGAGCGGGCGCCAAAACCGCGAATCGACAACTGCAAATCCTGCGCGTAATTCTGCCGGTTCAAAATGGTCAGGCCCGGCACACGGTTCAGCGCCTCGGACAAATTGACTTGCGGGCCGGCGCCACGAATGGTGTCGGCGTCAATCGACTGGACGGCGGCGGGGACATCAAAGCTGCGTTGTTCGGCGCGCGAGGCGGAGATCACCACGTCTTTGAGGACTTGTGCGCCAAGCTGTGAGCAGCCCAAAGCGGCAACTGCAATCGCCAAGCCGGTTCTCGCTGGCAAAAAAACTTTGACTTTTCCCGTGCTGTGCGCCATGTCTTTCTCCTTTATCAAGCGATTGCATCATGAAAATTTAAGTGATATGACTGGCTAGGGTTTTCACATGTAGCAAAATGAGAAAACCAACCTGAGGCAAAATTGATGCCTAGAACCACTGAAACAGGGCAGCCCCATGATCGTAGAGCGCATCTGGACCGGCAACGCGTACCGCAATTTCAACTACCTGATTGCCTGCTCCGAAACTGGCGAAGCGCTCGCCATTGACCCGCTGGACCATGAAAAAACGCTGAACACGGCGAAGGTCAAAGGCTGGAAGATCACGCAGATTCTGAACACCCACGAGCACCACGACCATACCGGTGGCAACGCTGCCGTGGTGGCGGCCACGGGCGCCAAGGTGATCGCCCACCACAAGGCCGGCGGAAAAATTGATGGCATGGACCGGGGCGTGAATGCCGGCGATGTAATCAAGGTTGGCAAAACCGTCGAACTTGAGTGCCTTGACACCCCGGGTCACACGATGTGCCACATCTGTCTGTTGGCCCACACCGACCAGCCGGCGCTGTTCTCGGGCGACACACTGTTCAATGCCGGCGCGGGCAATGTGCACAACGGCGGTGACGTGCATGCCATGTACGCAACGTTTGCAGATCAATTGGCCAGATTGCCCGACACCACGCGCATCTACCCTGGCCACGACTACATCGAGAACAACCTGAAGTTCACTTTGGATCGTGAGCCGGGAAATGCGGCAGCAAGTGCCTTGCTGCCGTCCGTGACGGCGCACGATGCTGCCAAAGCCATCGTCACCACTTTGGGTCAGGAGAAGCAGTTCAACACTTTCTTGCGGCTCGGCAGCGCAGAGGTGATCGCCAAATTGCGCGAAAGTTTTCCCGATTTACCGGCCAGCCCGGATGCCAAAACCGTCTTCATGAAACTGCGCGAATTGCGCAACACCTGGTGAGGTCTGGCTCAGTGTTGAGCGTTGAGCGTTGGGCGTTGAGCGTTGAGCGTTGGGCGTTGGGCTCGGCGTCGGCGTTGAGGGTTCAGCTCTCCGCCAGGAAGTGCTGCATCAGCACCGGCACACCCTCGGCCTGGAAAGCCCGCACTTTGACTTCCAGGTCCTGATCGGCCAGTGTCATGCGTGCGCGTTGGTGCAAATAGTCGGCCCAGGATGTCACGATGAAACGTTCAACAAATCGCGTCGGGTCCGCCAGGTCGCTGTAAACACGCCATAAAGTTGCGCCATCACGCCTGCGAATCGCCCGCAACAGGGTGATGGTCTCCAAAAACGCTTTGGCGTCATCCACGTTGATGCGGTAAATGTTCTCGACCGCAATCGGGCCTTTTTCCGGCGCAGGCTCGTGGGTAATGAACAACTCCTGCCAGGCATTGGCCTGGGTGACCTCCTGGGCCTCACCCATGCGCAGCGGAAAAGGCTTGGCCAGAAGCAATCCGGCGAGCATCGCAATCGATGCGGCACACAACGCCGATGGCAAACCCACCAGGTCGGCCAATGCACCCCAAACCGCCGAACCGACGGCAAACGAACCCAGCGCGCTCAAAGTGTGCATGGCCACGGCGCGGGCGCGCACCCAGGGCGGAACGCTGGTTTGAGTGGCAGTGTTGAAGGTCGACATGGCGGCCATCCACGCGGCGCCTGCAACCACCAGCGCCGGGTAAAGCGGCCAATCCCAACGCGAAAACGCGGTGATCAGCATCATCAGCGCATAGGCAATACACGCGGCCTTGACCAGTGGCTCCAGGCCAAAACGGGAACGCATCCGGCCAATAAAAAACCCGACAAACACGGCGCCACCGCCCAGACAGCCCATCAATAGGCCAAAGCCGCTGGCCTCAAGTTCGAGCTGCTGCTTGCCAATGGCCGGCAACAGGGCCCACAAGGCGCAACCGGCCGCACTGAAGGCCACCGTGCGCACCAGTTGCGCCAGCACCGTCTGGGAATGCCGCGCAAAACGCACTGCGCTGACCATGCCGCCCCACAGGCGCTCGGGTGGCAGGCGCGACGGTGGATGCGGCTTGGGCGGAAAACGCCGGATCGCCAGAATCATCACCGCAGAACTGGCCACAGCCAGTGCAAAATTCCAGGCGCCGCCAAAGAGTGCGAACACCAGCCCAGCCAGCGCCGGGCCGACCGCGCGCGCCGCGTTGTAAGCGATGGAAATCGCCGTGATGGCCTGCGGCAATTCCGCCCGAGGCACGGAATCAGAGATGGAGGAGTTCCAGGCGGGCGACAACAAGGCGGTGCAACTGCCGCAGACAAAAATCATGAACAGCAGCGTGCCTGCCCCCCCGACATGAAACAGCATCAGCACGGTGAGCAATACCCCAGCGGCCGTTTGTACGCCCAGCGCAGCAAGTATCAGTTGGCGACGGTCGGTGATGTCGGCCCATACGCCAGCGGGCAGCGAGAGCAAAAACATCGGCAGGAAAACCGCCGTCTGCACCAGTGCGGCCAAAAACGACGATCCGGAAATTTGCACCATCATCCAGCTGGCGGCCATCGTCTGCATGGCGTTGCCGATGAAATAGATGCCGCCGCTGAGCCACAGGGCCTTGAATTGAGCGTGGCGCAACGTGCCCCAGGTGGTCGGCGCCGGCAGCGGCGCGGTGTCGGCAATGTCAGTCATGTCGCCTTGATTGTCAGGTGAAACTGAATCATCAGGTCAAGGGTTTTTGCAGAAACATCGCCTGGCCCATGCCACCGGCGAGCTGGTAGCCGACGAAACCAGTGGTTTCATACAGGTGAATGGCCGGCGTATTGCCTTGAAGGACTTCCAGCGTCAGTTTGCAACAGCCGCGTTCGCGGGCAATGCTTTCGACCAGCGCCAGCATCTGCCGCGCCACCCCCAGTTTGCGAAAGTCTGGGTGTACTGCCAGGTCATGCACATTCACCAGGGGCTTGCAGGCGAAGGTTGAAAAACCTTCAAAACAATTGGTCAGGCCCACGGGTGTCTCCCCCACAAAAGCCAGAACGCTGAACGCATGCGGGCGTTTGGCCAGCTCGGCGGCGACCTTCCTCTGGGCGAACTGGCTTAAGGGTTTGGCGCCACCCATCACGTCGCGGGCATACAGGTCGAGCATCGAAGCCAAGGCGCGCGCGTGTGTGGTATTGGCGTAATCGACCCGGCAAATCACAAGCTCGTTGGCCGAAGCGTGTTGGTGAGCCATGCCACCCAACGCCTGGTCACCCGACGCCCGGTTCGCCACCGCTCAGACCGTCAGGCAGTTGGCGATCCGCTCGGCGCAGGTTTTAGCCTGTGCGGCGTCGCGCGCCTCGACCATCACGCGAACCAATGGCTCGGTGCCGCTAGCGCGGATCAGGACACGCCCGGTGGCGCCCAAATCGGCTTCGACGGCCTGGGTGGCCTGCGCCATGGCGGCGTTGGCTTTCCAGTCCTGACCGGGTTTGAGCCGCACATTGATAAGGACTTGCGGGAACAGGGTCACGTCCGCCAGCAATTGCGCCAGGGTTTGTTTGCCGCGGATGCACGCCTGCAATACTTGCAGCGCAGAAACCAGGCCGTCGCCAGTGGTGTGTTTATCCAGCGCCAGCAAATGGCCTGAACCTTCACCGCCGAGCAGCCAGCCGCGGGCTTCGAGCTCTTCGAGCACGTAACGGTCGCCGACCTTGGCGCGCACCAGCTCGACGCCTTTGGCCTTCAAGGCCAGCTCCACCGCCATGTTGGTCATGAGTGTGCCGACGACACCCGGCACGGCGTCGCCCGCGCGTTTGCTTCCATTGGCGCCGCCGCGCGAGAGGCGCTCTTTGACCATCAGGTACAGAATCTCGTCGCCATTGAACAAGCGCCCCTGTGCGTCGACCACCTGCAGGCGGTCCGCGTCGCCGTCCAGGGCAATGCCGTAGTCCGCACGATGTGCCTTGACGGCAGCCACCAGTGCTTCAGGATGTGTTGCCCCGACGTCCAGATTGATGTTCAAACCATCCGGCGCACAGCCGATTGAGATGACCTCCGCGCCGAGTTCGTGAAACACATTGGGCGCCACGTGGTAGGCCGCGCCATTCGCACCATCGACAACAATCTTCAAACCCTTCAAGGTCAGGTCGCTTGAAAATGTGCTCTTGCAGAACTCGATATACCGCCCTGAGGCATCTTCCAGCCGGCGCGTGCGTCCCAGCTCAGCTGAACTCGACCAAACCGCCGGCTCGTCCAGAGCAGCCTCCACTTCCTGTTCCCAAGCGTCGGGCAGCTTGGTGCCTTGAGCGCTGAAAAACTTGATGCCGTTGTCTTCAAACGGGTTGTGGCTGGCACTGATCACCACGCCCAACGACGCCCGCTGCGCCCGCGTGAGGTAAGCCACACCAGGCGTGGGCAGGGGGCCGAGCAGGACCACATCAACACCGGCCGAGTTGAAACCACTTTCCAGCGCGCTTTCCAGCATGTAGCCAGAAATACGCGTGTCTTTGCCGATCAGGACCGTCGGGCGATCCTCACTTTTTTTCAAGACTCGGCCCACCGCATGGGCCAGGCGCAAGACGAAGTCAGGCGTAATGGGTGACTTTCCCACCGTGCCGCGAATGCCGTCAGTGCCGAAGTATTTTCTGCTCATTGTTTTGCGTTGTCCCAGTTAAACAAACTCTTGATTTTTGCCCGCTGCTGCACGGCTATTGTTCCGTACAGCGCCCCCCCTAAGCTAGTTATTTTATAGCATTCAACACGTGCAAAGCCTGCACGGTTTCGCGCACGTCGTGCACCCTAACGACGCTTGCGCCACGCTCCACCGCCAGGAGCGCCGCCGCCACGCTGGGCACCATGCGATCGTGCGCGTCGAGTGATGCAACAGTGCCCAGCGAGGAGCTGACAGCTGTCGCCAAAGATGACTTGCGCGACCAGCCTATCAACAGCGGAAACCCCACCGCCAGCAACTCGCCTTGCCGCGCCAAAAGTTCGAAGTTCTGCTTGACGGTTTTTCCGAATCCAATGCCAGGGTCCACAACGATACGATGTTTATCCACACCAGGCCGACAAAGGAGCTCAATAGTTTGCTCCCAAAATAATAGCACCTGCGGGATCACATCACCTTCCATCGGCCGCACCTGCATGGTCGCTGGATCACGGTGCATGTGCATCAGGCAGATGCCGCAGCCCGGATGGCGGGCGACGATTTGCATCGGCAATGGCAGGTCGTTTTGAGGTCTCGCGCCGTCGCTCGTGTTCGCCCCATCACCGCGCCATTGCAACGCGCGAATGTCATTGATGATGTCCGCGCCCAGGTCCAGCACGGCCTGCATCACTTCGGGTTTGTAGGTGTCCACCGAAATCGGCAGGTTGAATTTGACCGCCTCTTTCACCACCGGAATGACACGGGCCAATTCATCGGCAAGCGACAGCGGCACAGCGCCCGGCCTGGACGACTCGCCGCCAATATCCAGAATGTGCGCGCCCCACTGCACCAACTGCTCGCAATGCTTCAGAGCCGCCGCCGTGCTGGCGTGTTGTCCACCGTCCGAGAACGAATCCGGCGTAACGTTGACGATGCCCAT